>DNPO01000327.1:1205-12557 GCA_003501375.1 Candidatus Sumerlaeota bacterium
CCTGTGAGTAACCGCGAACAACTCTTAGCGAAAATCCAAGAGTATCATGATTTTGAAATAGGGACGATTCGAGTGGATGAAATAGACTTGGTGATTCACGATTGTTACCATCGTCGAAAAGAAGAGATTCAAAAGTTTGTCTTAGGCGCTTTGCAGAACAAGATTGCTGAAGTTTGTTGCCAACCAGCAGAATAATGATTGAAATGATATTCTAAAACAAGGTTTCCCATGCCCCCCATTGAACTCCTGGCTCCGGCCAAAGACCTCCCCTGCGGTATCGCCGCCATTAACTGCGGTGCCGACGCCGTGTACATTGGCGCGCCACGTTTCAGCGCGCGCGAAGCGGCCGGCAATACGCTGGAGGACATTCGCGCCCTGGCAGATTACGCGCACAAGTACTGGGCCAAGGTCTACGTCGCGCTCAACACCCTGTTGCGCGACGACGAAATTCCGCTGGCGGAAAAACTGATCGAGCAGCTGTTTGAGGCCGAGGTAGATGGGCTGATTATTCAGGACGTGGGCTTGCTGGAATGCAATCTCCCGCCCATGCCGCTCATCGCCAGCACGCAGATGCACAACAACACGCCGGAAAAAGTGGCGTTTCTGGAGCAGGTCGGTTTTCAACGCGCCATCCTTGCGCGGGAACTGACGCTTGACGAAATTCGCGCCATCCGCAAAGCCGCGCCAAAAATCGAATTAGAATTCTTTGTGCACGGCGCGCTCTGCGTTTCGTACAGCGGCCAGTGCTATCTGAGTTACGGTCTCGGCGGGCGCAGCGGTAATCGCGGGCAGTGCGCCCAGCCGTGCCGCAAAATGTACAAGTTAGTGGACGGGCAAAACCACATCATTGCGGAAAAGAAACACCTGCTCTCACTGCGCGACCTCAATCTTTCCGAGTGCCTCAACGATCTGCTAAACGCGGGCATCACGTCGTTCAAGATCGAAGGTCGCCTCAAAGACCACGCCTACGTCAGCAACACGGTCACGGCGTACCGCGCTAAACTGGATGAGTTGCTGCCCAAGAAAAATCTGGAACGGTCATCAGCCGGGATCAGCGTTGCGGAGTTCATCCCGAATCTGGACAAGACGTTTAACCGCGGCTATACCACTTACTTTCTGCATGGGCTGAAAGAAAGTATCGGCTCCATCGACACGCCCAAAATGCTTGGCGAACCCGTGGGCAAGGCGATTGACTTCACCCGCGATGGCGTGAAACTCGACGCGCGAAATAATCTGCACGCAGGCGATGGACTCTGCTTTTTTGACAAAAACGGCGTGTTGCGCGGCACGTTCATCAACGCCGTGCATGGCCCCATCGTGGTACCAGACAAAAAAGAAGGCATTGAAATGGGCACGCGGTTCTACCGCAACCACGATCACGATTATCTGATGCGACTGAAAAAAGCCAAGGCTGAGCGGCGCGTTGCGGTACACTTCACGCTGCGAAATGCACACGGTGGTTTAAAATTAACCGTCATTGACGAGAACAAAAACCGCGTCCAATTCTTCCTGGCGTCTGAACTCGCCCCCGCTGAAAAACCCGACATGGCGCTTGCCAACATCCGCAAGCAACTTGAAAAAACCGGCGGCAGCGATTACACCTGCACCAAGTTGGACATCGCGCTAGACGAAATTTGCTTCGTTCCGGTCTCCACGCTAAACGCGCTCCGCCGCGGCGCACTCGAAGAACTGGATAAAGTGCGCGTTACGAATTACGAATTGCAGATGGGACATGCCGAGATTATCAAAAACGATGTGCCGTACCCCCAGAAGGAACTCACCTATCTGGGCAACGTGCTGAACAAACAGGCGGAAGCGTTCTATAAACGGCATGGCGTTACGAAAATCGAACCGGCAGCGGAGTCCGGCACTTCCATGCAGGGCCGCAAGGTGATGACCACACGTTACTGCATCAAACAGCAGCTCGGCCTCTGCCCCAAGACCGGTGCGGCGCAAAACTTTACCGAGCCGCTCTCGCTCATTGACGAAGACGACAACATGCTCGATCTGCGTTTCGACTGCGCCAAATGTCAGATGGAAATTTATCTGGGGGGAAAACGATAGAACGGTTTAACATTGAATCCGCCTAACCCAGCGCACGGTGTTCCGACGCAAAACAAAAAATCAATAGTTCATCGCTTTCCAAATAAAACGTCGCCCGCACTGCACGACCCGTTGGTTGCATCGTAACTCACTCCAGCCGGGCCAAAAGTCTTGTCCGGCCCAGTGCTGGTGAGGCTATACGATTTCCCATCAGCCGTGACAGTATACAAAAAACCATTGCCACTAAACGGATCAATCGGCAACACATCAAAATATTTCGGAGCCAACTCGCCTAATTTTTCAGGATACCGCCCCTTCTCCAGCCGCGCCAACTCCAACGCCGCTTGCAACTGCGCTGCGAGCATTTTCGATGTTTTGATAAGATGACGTACTTCACACTCGTGGAAGTTGGGGAGAGCGATAGCGCTCATCGGGTGCTGCCCCTTCATTTTCTGCTGCATCTCAAATATTTCCTTTTCGAAATCGCGTTCGTAAAAAGGTTTATCCGCCGCCTGCGCTATCATCTTCATGTTCTCCTCCACTTGATCCACAACCTTGTCTAAATTTTTCACCTCTGCCGGGGACAACGGGAGTTCATATCCCAAAGATTCTTTTGTCGCCTGCTTCAAAAGTTCATTCAAATTCTTCCCATCTTTTGCAGCGGTTTCTTGAGCCTGCTTTACCTTTTGCGCCAAATTCAGATACGTGCTCTTACAGTACTTGGCTTCACCCTGAATAATGTCACCTGTGGTACCCCCTGTTTTCTGAAGTTGCTTCAATCGGGAAAGCGCTCTTTCTAAATCCGGTCGCGCCAGATGTCCTCCCGCCAACAAATCAGACAAGGGCTTCATGGTCAGATTTTGCACGGCAATCGAAATAAAATTGCCAATGATCATCTGGTCAGCACCACCCAAATCTCGCCCCAGCGTAAGCACCGTCAAATAATTATCCAGCGCCTTGGCATACAGCCCTTGGCTTTCAAAATACCGTCCTTCCACGCAGAGCATCTTCGCAACAATTTGCATTACCAAATAGTCTGGCGTAGGAGTTTGCATTCCCCGCTCACAGCCAATATTTTTGGCATAATCCAAGGCCGCGCCGCGCCTAACCTCCGCAAAAGTTGATTGGTACATTTCCAAAAATGGCAACAACCGCGAAGATTCTGCATTCCAGCCCTGCGCCATCGTGTTTTTCATCACATCCTGCGACTTGTCATCCAACCCATCTTTCCCGAACAAAGCGTTGTCAGAAAGCGCCCATCCGGATACCTCATAATGAATCAACGCATTATCGCGCCCATCCTTATCACGCAACTTGATGAGTTCGGTCAAATAATTCTTAGAGCCAGCGTTAGTTCCTGGATCGGAAATTCTCGCCAAATCAGCCAACTCGACCCGCTCAGGCAAAACCAGCGTCCGCGTAGATGGGGTAATAACCGCTTCCATCGCTTCCATTTTCTGTCCCACTTGCGCAAAGGCACCCATCCCAAGGGTTCCGATCAAGCAGCATAAGCAAGCGATCTTTTTCATGGCATCCGCCCTCTTTCGTTTCCGAGTTTTTTTATTTTGCCCCAACACTACTTCTTACTGAAAAAAAGCCTTCCGGCGCTCATTGAGCCATTCGTCGAATCGTAACTGACAGACACGTCACCAGCGCCTTTCGACGGGCCAACGCTAAAGAGCGTGTATCCCTGTCCATTGGGCGCAACCGAATATCCAAAGGGATTACCACTGAAGGGATCGATAGCCAGCGTATCAAAATGTGCGGGAAACATTTCGTTCTCCAGGTAGCGTCCCTTTTCCAGGCGCAATAACTCTAATTCCGCTTCAATTTGCACGGCGTGAATCCGCGCCAACCAGCGATAGTAACCAACAACAATCACCTGCTGGTCAACCATTTGAACTGAAATCAAGGGATGCAACCCCTTCAGCGCATCAATAAGTTGCTTGAACTCTCCCCCAGATTTCGCACTGAGGTTTCGGTTCCAAAACGGAGTCTCAGCAAATTGGAGGTACAACTTTTGCAACGTGTCGTAGTCCTCCCCCACCTTGTCCAAATTTTGCCACGTTGCAGGCGGCATGGTTTCTTCGCGCCCCAAGTCCTCTTTAAAAATCTCTTTTAAAACGTCGTTGGGATCGCGATTTTCTCGTTGTGCAATCTCCACTCCCTCTTTTACTTTTTGAGCCAATTGGACAAATCCATTTTTGTGATATACACCATCCGCTTCAACCATTTGACGAAGCGATGGCATGGCCTTCTGAATTTGCTTCAATCGGGCGCTTATCTTCTCCAAATCACCCTGTCCAAGATGCCCATTCACCATCACCCCGGAGAGGGATTTCAATGCCTGTTCCTGCACGGACATCGCCATCTCATTTCCGACCATGGGGTTCTCGATACCGCTGCAATCCGCCCCAACCGTTAGCACGTTCAGGTAATTCTCCAACGCTTTGGCATACTGCTTTTGGCTTTCAAAATAGCGCCCTTCCACACACAGCATCTGCGTTGTTCGCTTGAGGGCGAAAAAATTCGGCACGGGAGTTTTCCATCCGTTCGTACAACCAATCCCCTTGGCATAATTCAGCGCAGTCCCTCGACGCATTTCTGCAAGAGCCGGCTGGTATTGCTCCAACAAAGGCGCTATAATCTCAGTCTGAGGACCCCAACCATTTTCCACAACCATTGCAACAGCAGAATTCAGCACGTGATTCCGTGCCGGATCATTGGGGACAGCCCAACTGGCGACCGTATAATGAATCAACGCATTGTCGCGTCCCTCCTTATCGCGCAACTTGAGCAATTCTTTGAGGTAGGGTTTGGAACGTTCCTTGTTCCTGTTTTCGGGCGTCCCCTCCAAATCGGATAATTCAACCCGCTCAGGCAAAACCACCGACTGCGTGGGCGAGGTAACAACCACTTTCGTTTTCTGTGGCGTTTGTGCAAAGGTTCCCGCGCATAACATTCCAATCAAGCCGCATAAGCATGCGCTTCTCTGCATTGTTAGTTTGTTCATAGAATCGCATCGCTTCCTTGCGTTTAATTTGTCTGCACCTTCACCTCAACACTTAATGGCTCCAGCGGCTTGTTTTTTTCTACCGTCACCTTTTTCTCAACCTTCCCACTGCCGTATTCTTCCATGTAATAATTCAGCCCAAATGTCCCCTCGGGCAAATACAATGTCCACGGCTTATCAAAATTTTCCGATTCGATGGTGGTCGAAAAAGATCGTTGTTCTTCAGTCGCATTGACCCGATTTGCTCCCAGATAAATTCGGGGAACTTTTTCCATGGGGAAAAACTGGGGGAAAACGAATTTTCCTGAGACGGGAATTCCGGGTTCCACCGTAATGGTTGCTTCCGGTTCCTTGCCAGTCTCCATTTTGACAGGCGTTTGTTTCAGACATAGCCACTTCAGGGTCTCTGTGGTAGCGGCAGACGCGGCTAATTTGCAGTCCATACCCTTTCGTACCGTCATTTCAAAAGCACCCGTTTTCCCTTCCGGCACAAGGGTTCCCGAATCATTCGCGTGGGTGGCGTACACCGTCCAACTCCCAGGCGCAGGCGAACCGTCCGGCAACACGATTTTCCCGTGAAGTTTAACACCTCGTACTAACACCGATGTTTTTTCCTCAGGAGGCGTACCGTTTGCAACAAAAGACCAGCCGTAAGTATTTTCTTCGGAAAGATACCCATCCGCCTTCACAGTATATTGCAACGTGTCGGTTGTGTTAAACCGATCCAAAGAGAAACGCCCTTCAGTATCGCAGGTGTAACTGAAGCGTTGATCCGAAGCCATTCCACTACAATTCCGTGCACTGATTTTTTCGTTATAAATAGAGTCCACAATCACCTTGGCTTGCGGAAGCGCCTTTCCTTCTTCGTCAGTTATGCGTCCCCGCCATTTCTTTTGCTCCTCTTTTTCCAACTTCATTTCTATTTCCGCATCTTCCCCCTGCCTCACGGTACGGAATGCGTAATTGTATCCCGGCGCATCGCACACCACATAGGAACGCATGCGTGGATTCGTACGTTGCCCATCAAAAGAAAACGCCGCAACACCCTCTGCATTCGTCACAACACATTGCGTGGAAGTGGTGGTGGACATTTCTCCGTGCAAATTGGTTATGGAATTTAATGCAATTTTGGCATCGGGAACGGGCCTTCCGAGTTCGTCCTTTACGGCAATACTCAACTGAGGCCCCTTCCCATCCGATGGCATCAGAGTAGCCAGAAAGCCCGCATCATCCGTGCGGGTGGTAAAGTTTTTTGCTTTGCGTCCCGGTGCGGAAATACGCAGGGGGATTTCACCACTTGCTAGATGCTTCGCACTAAAACATCCGTCGGCATCGGTCTGAATACCCTGATAGATTTCCCCCCCAATACGATGCACCAAATGGCTATCCATGTCGGTTGCCGTAACTTTTGCCCCCGCAATGGGTTGCTCGTTTTCATCCACCACGCGTCCCGACAGTTTATGGGAATACACCTTCACGTCTAACTGAACAGGTTTCCCTTCCGGAATAGAAGCAAGGTCTACCTTCGTATCTTCATAATCATAAATATCATTATCAAGACCCGTGGAATCCCAGGAAACATGATACTTTCCCTGAGGGTACATGTTTCGCAAATTGAATTTTCCGGCGTCATCTGTAATAATTTCGCCCATTGATTCTTGCAGGGAAAATTGAGAAGGCGCATTAAACTCCAGACTCCAATTTAACGAAAGTTGTTTGGCTGGTTGACCATCAGAATTTTTTGCGATGCCCTCATACGTTCGCGTCGGCGCTAACGTAATGGAGGTAGCAGTTGTGCCCGCTTTCAGTCGCGCTACTGTGGAAAAATCTCGATTGTAAGATACGACAAATAAATCATAGTCCTTGTCTGCAGGAGCATTGTTCAGGGTAAAAACGCCGTCCTCGTCCGCACAGATCGCTTCGCGTTCATTACCCGTGTAGACAAAGGCGCAGGCCAATCCCTGTTTTTGTGGATTCAGCGCCTGACCGCGCAACACAACTGTGGGGCGAAGTTTGACGGGAATAACCACATCTGTTTTACTCTTGGATAAACTGCCCTCCTGAAAAGGTAACCAGTGCTGCTGCTTCCATTCGCTATCAATCAGAAATTTGGTCGTGTTTGACTGCGCCCATTGCAGTTGTACCATGCTGCCCGATGTGACCGAAAGGCTGAAAACACCCTCGGGATTGGTGGTAATTTCTCGAACGGTCTGATCATACCGCTCGCCGCGGTGAAACCCTTCCACCATCAAGGGAATGCCTATAACGGGGGCGCGTGTTGTCGCGTCCACCACTTTTCCAGCGATAACCAATTTATCCGTCCCGACAAAACCGTATTGCTTCCGCACCGTTTCCTCTTGCTCTTGCTGAACGATCCGTTCCGTCAGGTCTTCCACTAATTTTTTCGGTACTGGAGTAAACTGAAAGCAATCCGCTTCAACGCCCGTATTGACTCGGAGCGCAGAAACCGTGCAACGCGTTTGACCTTCCTTTTCCGTTATGCTCACCTCCCGCGGCAACCCGTCTTTTTTCCCAATGGAAACTTCCATCGTACCACCGAAAAACACCCAGGCGTCCTGATCCTCACGCACTACTTTCACCTTGGAAACATCCAATACCGCACCCGCCATCCCAATGGAACGCAGTAAAGTTCCTCCCAGTTCTCGATCTAACTTTTTAGCGCTCTGGGGTGCCTCGCGGCGTAAGCGCTCCAAGTCTACCTTGCTGATTGCTTGAATCAGCAGGCTTCCCGTTGTTGTCTTAACAGTGTTTTGTAACCATTCGGTGTTTCCATCAGAAACCGCTAAAGTGACCTGTTCCGGCATTCCGGAAACATCCGAACGCGGACGCGTCATTTCCCCGCGATAACAGACCGGGCGCTTAAATGCTTCCTCTGAGTGTGAAACAATAACCACACCTTCACGCGAACTAACGTTTTCCGTGTGGCATTTATAATCCAGCACGGTTGCTCGCTTTTGCTGCACTTGCTGCAACGCCGCACGCGCAGCAGGATCAAGCACCTTGGCAATGTCCACGCCTAAATCGTCTGGCATGGGCGTTTGCGCCAGCGCAAACATCCATGGGCAAATAAATAAAGCGATGAGCCAACACGGCAACCCAGATTTCATTGCTTCTCTTTCTCCTGCATTTATCAGATCTGTTTTTTTGAAAAATATTCCTACTGTTTTCCAAAGGGAATATCGCCCTGACTGAATAGACCACTCTTTACATCGTAGATGACATTGACCGGTCCGGTTTTCTTGTCAGGCCCCACGCTGAAAAAATTGTATCCCTTGCCGTCGGCCGTCACAAAATAAGCAAAGGGTGCTCCACAGAAAGGGTCCAAAGGTACGGCTTCAAAATACGTCGGAACCAATTCGCTCAATTGTCCCGGATACCGCCTCTTATCCAAGCGCGATAATTCCAGCGCAATCTGTAATTGCGCTCCGAAAACTTTTGTTTGTCGGATGGTATGCCGCACGCCGGGGTCCATATAGTTTGACTGGCCCGTTTGAGCAATGAGGTGCAGACTGGCAAACAACCGCTGGATGTCCTGGTTCTCCCGATTAAAATCACGTTTCCAGAAAGGCGTGTCCGCCAGTTCCATATTGAATTTGACCATCTCATCATACTTAGCAGTTACTTTATCCAAGTCTTTACCCATCCCCTGCAGGATGGGTAAAGGAATAGATTGAATCATATTTTGACCAGCAGTACCATACACCTCCTTCAATGTTTCCTTAAGGACATCGTCAGGGTTTTTCCCCACTTTCTGAGCGATTTCCAACCCCTGTTTTAATTTCACGGCAACTGCCCGAAAATTGGCACTTTCACACGCGGCTTCCCCTTCGATCACACCCCGCAGCGAAACGGTTGTCTTTTGAATTTGTTTCAACCGCGTAGCGGCCTTCTCCAAATCCGGTCGCGCCAGATGCCCTCCGGTCACTAAATCACCCATCGGTTTCAGCGTTGCGTTTTGCGCTGCAATTGAAATCAAATTGCCAATCAGGGTTTGATCTGCACCACCACAGTCCCGTCCCAGCGTCAGTGCGGTAAGATAATTGTCCAATGCCTTGGAATACTGCCCCTGATTTTCGAAATATCGCCCCTCAACACAAAGTAGGCGTGCCAATGGAAAAAATATCCCTTGGAAATCTGGCATCAGTTTATATTTTTCCTGATCAAATCCGATCCCCTTGGCATAGTCCAGCGCCGCACCCTTGCGCACCTCTCCCAAAGCGATTTGACAACTTTCCAATATCGGCAACAACTTGGCAGATTGCGGATTCCACCCCTGTTCCAAGGTAGTCTTCATCGCTTGATCGTCCAGAGTCACTTTGACCGGAAGTGCCCACCCTGCGACCACATAATGAATCAGTGCATTATCGCGCCCTTCCTTGTCACGCAATTTCAGTAATTCCGCAAGATAGGGTTTTGAACTTTCTTTGTTTGGATTATCTGAAACTGCCGCCAGGTCCGCCTGAGTAATACGGTCTGGCAAAGCGACAGATTTTCCCGAAACCCCCACAACGGAGGTAGACGTCCCCAACTGTTGCGCCCACGCAGAGCGGAATAGACTTGAACCTCCCAGCAGAAGCGCTCCTGATAAAACGATGACGGATAAATTCCTCCGAAATATCACAAGATTCGATTGCATTGGCACCATTCTCCTTTTTTTCTTTGCACCACACTGCGACAATTTCACAAAATTGACTGCTTGTCAAGCCATCAGTGCGAGAGCGCTGAAATGCTCCAGTATCTCCAAAGTAAACACCTCCTTGACTTCGCACGCGGGAATCTTTATGGTACTTTTCACCTTGCAACTGAAATGCGGAACGCAGGGTGTCATCTTGGAAAACGAATGCGGGAGTGCGTCATGAGCGGTAGTGTGTGGGGAGAATTGTTCCGAATCAGCACGTTTGGCGAATCGCACGGCAAGGCCGTGGGCGTTGTTGTCGAAGGTGTTTCGCCCAACCTTCCACTTTGCGAAGAGGACGTGCAAAAAGAACTAGACCGGCGAAAACCCGGACAGAGCGATTTGACCACGCCGCGTCAGGAATCGGACACGGTACATATTTTGTCGGGAGTATTTGAGGGCAAGGCCACCGGTGCGCCAATAGCCATGCTGGTATGGAATGCCGACCAGCGACCTGCGGCATACGATACGATCAAAGACCTTTTTCGCCCTGGACATGCAGATTTTACCTTCTTAAAAAAATACGGAATTCGTGATCATCGCGGATCGGGACGCTCTTCAGGACGTGAGACGGCTGCACGTGTAGCGGCGGGTGCCATTGCTAAAAAAATGCTGACGGAGCAGGGTGTGGCGATTCATGCGGGAACCATTCAGGTCGGTTCTATCCGTACGGACAAGCGCGATTGGGATGTGGTGGAAAAAAATCCGGTGCGATGCCCTGATGCGGAAGTAGCGGAAAAAATGGCAGACTTGATCCGCCAAATGGCGTCGGAAAAGGATTCTGTTGGCGGGATTATTGAGTGTCGGATTCAGGGCGTTCCGGTAGGATTGGGCGAGCCGGTATTCGATAAACTCGACGCTGATCTGGCAAAGGCTATGCTATCACTGGGCGCGGTGAAGGGTATTGAATTTGGCGCGGGATTTAGCGCGGTGGCAATGCGTGGATCGCAACACAACGACGCGATAACACCGAACGGTTTTGTTACAAACAACGCAGGCGGTATTGTTGGCGGCATCTCCAACGGGGACGAAATTATTTTCCGCATTGCGGTAAAACCCACGTCTTCCATTGCCACACCGCAGCAATCGATTGACGTACAAGGGCAACCTGCAACCGTTGTTACAGAAGGGCGGCACGACCCGTGCATTTGCCCACGAATTATTCCGGTGGTGGAGGCGATGGCGGCTTTGACGTTGGTGGACCATTGGAAACGCCAGATGTCAATCGGGCTGGGTGCATTTTAAGTTAACAGATGCGCAAGTTTAAATTGACATTCGCGTCGCAGACAGATATCCTGCCCTTCGCTTTCGTTTGTGGGTGGGTAGCTCAGTTGGAAGAGCGCTGCCCTTACAAGGCAGTGGTCGCAGGTTCGAGCCCTGTCCCACCCACCATTGAAAGTAAACGACTTAAACCGCCTCAATCGAGGCGGTTTTTTCGTTGTTGCCCCCATCCCCTCCACAACTTCAGGGGCAGGCTTAAGGAATTGCGCCCGATCTAAAATCAGGGCAATGGCAGAACAACTGCGGCGTCTCAATATAAAAATTATCTCACAGCAACGAATAACCCCACGGGAACCGTTGCTTTTATTTTCCTTGCAGG
>DNPO01000280.1:0-2338 GCA_003501375.1 Candidatus Sumerlaeota bacterium
TAACAAGTGAGTGAGTTTGCTTAAAATATCCAGAACGCTTCGGTAAAAAAACGGTAGGCATCCTAACACTACTTGGTCAAAAATTGTTTTGGTGTTGCAGTCAGCCCCAACGGGGCGTGATGAGATAGCCCAGGGCAAGCGCCGCGCAGCCCTGGGTAGGATTCAAAAGGATGAAAAGCCCTGAAAGGGCGGAATGTAATAATCTTGCGTGCAAGCATTGTACACTCCTAATCATTTCGCCCTTTCAGGGCTTGATTGTTTATTGGTGCATTACCCAGGGCTGCGCTGCGCTTGCCCTGGGCTATCACATCACGCCCCGTTGGGGCTAAAAACACATCTGACCAAGTAGTGCTAATGGGGAAAACAAAATTCATAGGTCGGCTAGGGTCGGTGACAGGGTGTGATTTTACTAAATTACACCCTGCCACCGATCCAACCGACTTCATTTAGGAACAAAGGGAAAACGAACTTCCGTACTTAATGAATCCACTCGCTTACTATTCCTGCGTTACATCATGGATGACTTTGCCATCCATGGAACAGCGGATCTGCTTACCTTTAAGTTCGACCTTGAGGTCGTACCACTTGTTGTTCTCGACTTTGATTTCCTGATCATCACCAGGAACTCCCTGACCTTCCAAGGCACTCTTGGTGTTGCCCCAGCCAGCAACGTTCCACCAAATGCGTTCCGCGATACCCTTGGCTTTGAAGAGAATCAAGAAGCCCTCTTCACCACCGGTTTTGCGAGCCTTCAGGGTCATGGTGCAATCTGCGGGAATTTCTTTATCCAAGAGAAGTGCTGCCGGAGAGGCTCCGCCAGTCTGAGCCAACACGCCACCCTGGGCAGCCCAATCGCCACCAAATGTTTTCCAACCCGTCATGTCTTTGATCTCGCCGGATTTGAACACGGACTTCCCATCAGCGCCCACCACTTCAATATCCTTGTACTCGACCTGCGTATTCCACGATCCCACCCCTACGGTGTTTTTCATGGCCTTGATTTCGTGGATAACTTTGCCGTCAATGGAACAACGCGTAACATCGGCTTTGACTTCCAACTTCAGGTCATACCACTTGTTGTCATCCACCGTTCCTTCTTGCTTGGTTGCATCCGGTGTAAAACCAGCGCCCTCCAAGGCGTGCTGCGTGTTTCCCCAGCCGCCAATGTTCCACCAGGCTCTGTCACCAAAACTCTTGGCTTTGAACAGAATCAGGAAGCCTTCGCTGCCACCGGTTTTGCGAGCCTTCAGCGTCAGGACGTACTCGGCGGGAATTTCTTTATCCAGAAGCACCAACGCAGGGTTTTCTTCGCCAGTTTGCGTAATTGCGCCATCTTTAACGGCCCACTTCCCGTTTTCTGTAGCCCAGTCCTTCATATCTTTTGGTGCGGCGGCTTCATAAATTACTTTTCCATCTGCACCTGCCACCTTGATTTCTTTGTACTCCGCTTGCGTGCTCCACGTACCAAGACCAACCGTTCCCGTCGGACTAATGGAGGTCGGGTCTGCTGCAAACGCGCCTGTACTTGCCAATGCCAGTGATGCTACAACACAAACTTTTTTCCAGATTGATGCCAACATAATTCTTCCCCTTTCCTGGGTGTGGTTTTTACGATGCAGATAGCGCCCAAATGGCTGTCGCCGCTCTTATGCCCTTCCCTTTTGCTGCTATCTTTACATCTCCAACAATTTATTCTACACGGCATTAATGTACCGAACCTCTGTCAAAGTGACAACAACCATTTATAACTTTTTGCAATGCGAAATACGCACAAATCGGTGAGGGGATGCGATTAATTCGACGCATCCTCTCACCGTTTTCCTAAGCCTATCGAGCCGGGGCGATTTTGCCCCCGCTCCTTTCCATAGATTTCGCATAGTGCCCCGAAGACATCATGATGAAGACGTCGAGGTGAAGCAGCAATTTTCTGGGCACGCGGGGATGACAGATTCAAAAAACGGGGACACTACGATAAACGTGGCTCAACCTCTACGGAAAAATAACTACCTTCCAACGCGGGAGACTTCATTCGCCAAAGCAAACGCTCTACCGCCTTCCTCCCGATCTCTTCCGTGCGCAAATCAATGGATTTCGGGCGCGGATACAAGCAGTTCAGGATAGGTACCTCATAGTTACAGGAAATAATTTCAATATCTTTACCTATCTCTACTCCCAAATTTTTCAAACACCGATATACATGCACAGTCAAGGCATCGCTGGTAACGAACAAACCCGTTGGAATCGGCGCGCCGCTCAAAATGCGTTGAAGCCCTGTTGTAAGACGCGCCTCAAACTCTTCACTGTTGCCAACGTTTCTACAATCACCGCTCCATTCAAT
>DNPO01000280.1:2650-5350 GCA_003501375.1 Candidatus Sumerlaeota bacterium
AAAAATGCCTTGGAGCGTTCCCACAGCCAAGATTCCAAGTCAGTCGTTGAAACACAGGCAAGGCGTTTGTGCCCTTGTGCAAGCAAGTGTTTGGCGGCCAGCGTTCCAACCAGTTTGTTGTTGGGTTTTACCCGGTCGCCCGGTAACCGCGCTTCGGGAGTGCTCATGACGTAAACCACGGGATAGGTACGCAACAACTCAATAGCTGCCTTAGGCACACCAACCAAATTGGGCCATACAATGATGCCATCAACCTCATGTTTCGCAAGGAGCGCGTGGGAATCAGATATCGTCGTTTGAATCAAATATAAACCACGCTCCGACAATGCGGAAATAACTCCATGCAATACATTGTTCAAAATAGGAGTGCGAACCATGGCTTCCAATTTGCCATCGGGACAAAAAAGAGCGATGTTGCCTTTCACCGAGGAACGCCGTCTGCCAGCAATAGGAGCGGACGGCACAAAGCCCAGTTCCTCGATTGCCTGACGCACACGAACAACCGTTTCTGGATGCACCAGACGCTTGTTAACCACGCGAGAGACGGTAGCGGGCGAAACGCCTGCCCGCTGCGCAACCATAACCGCGGTTACTCCTGCCGAAGCGTAACGAGGCGGGCAAGAAAATTCCGCCCCAAACTTTTCAGAGGGATAGTGCGTGTTCGACAACCCCAGCGCGTGAGATTTGGCAGGACTATACCCCAGTTCCCGTATGGCCTCCCACACACGCTTCACGGTCTCGCCCCCAACAATCCTGGGGTTGTTGATCACGCGCGAAACGGTAGGCTGCGAAACGCCAGCCCGTAACGCAACCATTGTGGAAGTTACCCGTTGTCTTGTTGTTTCTTGAGCGTCCATGCAACCCTCTTGAACTCACATTTTAAAAAACTCGTAATTTATTCTACAACCCCAAGCAATATACTACTTCTTTTCTGTAAATTCCGACAGTACCATTATTTGCTTCTATGCGTACCATTTTGCGACAGATCAATGAGGTGCTGAGAAAAACTCACGTAAATGGATACTTTCTCATACCGCACACAGAGGCATTATTTTTTTTTGAACTTTTTTTTTATGGAATCACACGAAAGAGTTTTGTGACTTTTGTTGTTTTTTTAGCCCTTGTATTAGGTTTAACGGCATATAAAAGTTTCGGAAAAGCGCAAGAGGCTTCCCAACATCTCAGAGTAATTCTATTCTTTTTTCTGAATTTTTATAGTACCATTATTTGATCATATCAGCATCATTTTACGCCAAATTGGATAATAATTATAGAAAATTACGTGTAAATTATGTCCACTGTATTTATTTATGCAGAATAGTCTCTTTTTGCGACAACCCGTTGGTATCGCATACGAAGGAGGATAATCAACGAAAACATTTGCACTGGGTGCTGTTTTTTACTTGAAATGATCCTGTTTTGCGTCAAAAATAAGGATCGGTATCTTCTTATTCAAGGAAAGTTCTCATGCCTCATAAACGCACCGTTTTAGTAGCTCTCACAGACACACACCACGGTTTTTTTCGTGGTATTGCGCGTTATGCCAAAGAGCATAACTGGCATTTGGCAACAGACATGATCTATACCGCTCACATCCCGCACGGTTGGCGAGGGGATGGGATTATTTCATTCATCGGATACTGGGATGAACTGGCTAATTTCATCGTGCGCAGCCCATTGCCCAAGGTGGAGCTGACACTGGTACGTTCTGATCTCGACTTGCCGCGCGTAGATACCGATAACGTTAGCATGGGGCGGTTGGCTGCCGAGCATTTTCTCGCGCGTAACTTCAAAAATTTCGCTTGGCTTCCTTTCGCAAATAATATTATCAGTGAAGAGCGCTGCGCTGGTTTTCGGCATACCCTAAAACAGCATGGTTTTGATTGCACCATCCTCCCCGTTGCTCATGAGTTAGGCCAAAGCGACAAAACATTTGCTTGGAATTGGGAGCAACAGCGCCAGCAACTGATTGATGCGTTAAATCAATTGCCACGACCTATTGGTATTTTTTGCTACAACGATTGCATCGCGGCCGATTTGGTAGATGCGTGCCAGGAAGCGGGATTGTTGGTCCCTGAAGAAGTTGCAATCATAGGAGTAGACAATGACCCCATCATTTGCGAATGTGTCTCGGTTCCGCTCAGTAGCGTTATGAATGATCTGGAAGGGGTGGCTTACGAAGGGGCTGCCTTACTGGATCGTTTAATGAACGGCGAACCTCCGCCCAATGAACTTTTACGAGTGCAGCCCAAAGGGGTTGTAACGCGCAAGAGTACGGATATCCTCGCGGTGGACAATGTGCAGGTAGCCAAGGCGCTCCGCGCAATATGGGAAAATTACACGGATAGCAATTTATCGGTTCTTGATGTTGTAGCGGCGACGGAACTGTCGCGCCGATCTCTGGAACGCGCGTTTCTGGAAGAAATGCGGCATACCATTCAAAAAGAAGTTCTTCGTGTTCGGATGGAAGAGGTGCAGCGTTTACTAATCACGTCCGATGCAAGCGTGGCGGAAATTTCCGAACTGACGGGGTTTGCTCGCCCCAACCATCTCTTCCGTATTTTCCGCACAATCCACGGCATGAGTCCCCGAGAATGGCGTCAGGGAAACCGCAAACAATCGATATGACGCCGCGGGGTGCCACTTACGCGCGTACCGTGGCTTTCCCTGTGGGCAGAGATGCAGAGAATGGCTCGCGGC
>DNPO01000280.1:5616-6882 GCA_003501375.1 Candidatus Sumerlaeota bacterium
GTGGAAGTTCGTTAGCCAAGCGCTACCCAATCCTGCGTGGTGGGATTGTTCTCCAAGGCATTCATGGGCGAGCCGTGCCCGACAAACAGCACTGGCATTTTTTGTGAAGACGACACGGTTCTTCGCTTTCAGTTCCATCAAGAACGGGAGAAAAGATAATAGACAAAATTGGCAAGATGAAAACAAAACAACGGCGCATCTTGTCAATTCTGTCTATATTTGTATGGTAAACAGAGGCTTTGAGGTGTTCTTACACGCGTGCTCCTTATTATTTTTAAAACAATTCTGCGTCGGTAAAAAACAAAGCGACTTCTCGGGCGGCTGCGGCTGGGCAGTCCGAACCATGCACCAGATTATACTGCGTAACGGGCGCGTAATCGCCACGAATGGAGCCAGGTAGCGCATCGGTGTTTTTGGTTGCCCCCATCATGTGTCGCACAAGCAAGACCGCATCTACACCCTCAATAGCCATGGCGACACATCGCGCGGAGGTAATGAATTCTTCGAGTTCAGAATAAAAAGGTTTTTCCAAGTGTTCCGCATAATGTTTCCGGGCCAGTTCCTTGGTGAATCGCAACATCTTCATTCCGGCAATACGGAGTCCGCGATGTTCAAACCGAGTAATTATTTCACCGACCAGATGGCGTTCCACGGCATCTGGTTTCAACAGCACTAATGTACGCTCTACCGATGAGTCTGTGGACATGGGGTATAACCTTTCTGTTATATGCGGAGACTTCCTTTGTACGAACACCGGGGATCATTGTGCCGGATTTTTGTGTTCTGTCAACAGGAAATTCGTATGCAAATCAGTTGACACGGTTGTTATGCCTTCGTAAAGTATCTCTCAGTTTTGTTGGCCCCATTTCTCTACGCAAAAGGAAATTCCATCATGGCGAAAGCGCGTGCTCCTCACCAGCATCAGGAAGAACCGATTCGGAATTTTTCAAAGACTCTCATTGATACGCAAATGAATATTTATGAGTCGGAGTGGGAATTGAACGCTGAAGATATGGGCCTGCACCCGACTGCGGAAACCCAGTGGAACTTTCACAAATTCACCCTGCACGGCGGGAAGCAACAGGGGGTGGATATTCTCACGTTGAACAACGGGCGAATGGAATTTGATATCGTGCTTTCGCGTGGCATGAACATTCTGGACGCATCGCTGGATGATATTTTTTTCGGGTGGGACAGCCCGGTGGGCGGGGCTGCGTGTGAGGCGATTCATCCTGCATATGTGCGCTTGGAAGAAAAAGGCGGGTT
>DNPO01000331.1 GCA_003501375.1 Candidatus Sumerlaeota bacterium
ATATCGAATCAAAATATCAACGAAGCGGTATACGTACCCGAGTTGCAAAAACAGCATTGCTGTGAGGAGAAGAAAAAAGCAAGGGTGCGAAACTTTCCGTCTCGGAGATGATAACTTTTTTATATGTTCGTGTAGGGTTCCCAAAGCAATCCCGGCAAAGAGAAAGGGATAGGGATAGAAAGCGGAAAAATAATGCGAATAGACAGGGGTGCGCGACAATAACAAACCGCCCAATGCTACGGATGGAAAAATAAAACAGATCGACGTTTTTCGTTTGGCATCCTGGTCATGCCAATGGTGAAGCCCTTGCCAGAAACAGAAAATTCCTCCTCCGAGAGTAACCAGCAGGATCATGTAGGTGAAAGCGAGGTAACCGGGGTTCAGGGCAAGGAAAGCAGAATATTTCTCCCCTAAAGACTGCGAAAATCCAGCATCCCCCAGTTGCGATAAAAAGAATTGGGTAATCTGCAATGGGTGGAAGGCCTTTTCTGTTGGAATGCCCTGCTGCATTTGCTCCCAGAAGACAGTCAGGTCCTGGTATTGCCACCACCACCACGGAAGGCTAAAAAGGCTGCCCACTCCAGCACTGATAAAAAACCAGACAAAATTAGTTTTTTTGTGCGGGAGCATTGCCAAACCGAAGAAGCAAGCGCCTGTCAAAAACAGCACGGATAAATGCACCTGGGTTCCGGTAGAACAAAGAAATCCCAACAGGAAAAGATGCAAACGGAGCGGTGGGTTGTCGGTCGTGGTCAAGCGTTCCAGCAGATAAAAAATGCCAATACCGAAAGCAGGCATGAGGTCCTGCGCCCAAAGTTTGCGTGCAAAAAAAATGGAGGCCGGACTGATGACGTAAAGCAAGACGGTGGTGCAGGCAATAGGGGTATTCCACAAACGCCGGGTTGCCACATACAATGGAAAGACAAGCAAACTGTTTATGACTGCGATGCAGATAACCGCGAGAGTGGGCCAGATTGAAAAGTACGCCGGGATTCCTAATAAATAAATAAACAACGGAAAGTTTTGAATCCGTCGGCTGGACATCAAACCTCCACAGGGGAAATAATATCCCCCGGCAAAAAGTTGAGAGGTGAGCCAGGCCGTTGCCTCATCCCATTTAAATTCCATCAAATCCACGCGGTAAGTACGCAAAAACAGAGCAAGAGCGAACAGCGACAAAACAATGTAAGAGGGTAAATTTTTCTTTAGCGATTCAGGCATGGCAGACTTTCCAAGCGGTATCAGATTTTACCAGAACGGGAACCAACCCCTGTTTTGTATCATGGGGGAGAGAACGGAATCAATCTTTTCTCCTGCTTGCCCAGTCGGCGTTTCGGAAATGCTCGATAACTTTTGAAAGAGGAAAATAGCATGATTCATACATTTTTGTATCTTTGTTTTGTTTCTCCAAAACGAATCCGGTTGACTTTTTGGGGGCATAGTGCTTTCATCTACAGAAGTGCGGCTGAGTAGGCCCTGACCGAATTATTGAAGGAGCGAGAGGACAAATATCATGAGACTCACCAAGTTGGGCGTTGTAGGTGCTGGAACCATGGGCAAGGGCATTATTCGATGCGCGGCCGGTTGCGGACTTAGCGTCGTTTTTTGTGAACAAACAGAGGAATTGGTTCAAAACGCGTTGAAGGATATCAGCGACGCGATGGATTACGAGATTTCCCGCTGGGGTTTGACGTCAGGCGAGAAGCGCCTCATCATGACTCGCATTGAGGGGACGACGGATCTCCGCAATCTGGCAGGTTCGCAAGCCATCATTGAAGCGACCGCTGGAAATACGGAAGACAAACAGAAAATTTTTGAGGACATGGACGCTCTCTTCCCCGAAGAAACCGTTCTAATCAGCAATAGTTCTACTGTTGCAATTTCGGAAATCGCCAAGCATTGCAAACTGCCCCAGCGCACGGCCGTGATGCGTTTCAGTCACCCGGTTTATCAGCGTCCCATTGTGGAAGTGTCGCGTGGGCACAAGACGTCGGATGCTGCAATGTCTGTGGTTGCGCAACTTGCCAAGGTTTTGAAGAAGAAGGTGATTGAAGTGCTGGAAATGCCGGGTCTCGTTACCACCCGCGTTATGGTTCCTTATATCAACGAAGCCATGCAGATTGTCATGGAAGGCATCGTTTCCGCACCGGAAGTGGACGAAGCGATTCGCCTCGGTTTCAAACTGCCCGTTGGCCCGCTTGCAATGGCGGACCGTATTGGTCTGGATACGTTGTTGAAGGATATGGAACGCTTGTTCCGCACGATGGGCCTGTTGCAATATCGTCCGTGTCCGATTTTGCGCCGCATGGTGCGCCAAGGGCATTTGGGTGTGAAAACCGGTCGTGGTTTCTTCCTGTACGATGAGCACGGAAACATCACCGGGGCACCCTCTGACGCTTGCTGCAATCTCTAAAAATTACGAATATTCGCTCGATCGCTTAACTGCGGTTGGCGGATTTCACTTAAAAAGGATACATACATCATGAAGGTTCTCGTCTTGAACTGCGGCAGTTCCTCCTTGAAATTCCAACTTATCGAGACGGATGCGCATCGGATCGAAACGGAAACTGAAGAGGTTTTGGCCGAAGGCAATGTGGAAAAAATTGGACAGTCTGAGTCCATTGTTGGGTACTCCACGTACAAGGGCGATAAGATCAAGGAAAACCAAGTTATCCTTGATCATGCCAAAGCGGTGGAAATCATTCAGGAATATCTAACCACGGGTAAATATGCGGTTATCAAAAATATTAATGAGATTGAAGCCGTTGGTCACCGTGTGGTGCACGGTGGTGAATCATTTAGCGAATCCGCGGTTATCACGCCTGAGGTTTTGGAAAAAATCCGCGAGTGTGTGGACTTGGCTCCGCTTCACAATCCCCCGAATATTCTGGGGTACGAAGTGGCTGCTCGTGCTCTGCCCAACGTGCCACACGTGGCTGTGTTCGATACTGCTTTCCACCAGACCATGCCGGATTATGCGTACCTTTACGCGTTGCCCTATAGTCTGTATGAGAAGCACAAAGTCCGTCGTTATGGTTTCCACGGCACGTCGCACCGCTATGTGATTAACCGCCTCGCTCGCGTGATTGACCAACCGGTGGAATCCTTCAATGCCATTACGGTTCACATTGGCAATGGTTGCAGCATGGCCGCCGTGCGTGGTGGCAAGTGCGTGGATACCAGCATGGGGTTGACGCCGCTTGAAGGCTTGGTCATGGGTACCCGCGCTGGTGATATTGATCCTGCGATTATTCAGTTTGTGATGGATAAAGAAGGCTTGGAGATCGAGCAGATCACCAATATGTTGAACAAGTTCAGTGGCTTACAGGGCATTTCGGGAATCAGCAACG
>DNPO01000289.1 GCA_003501375.1 Candidatus Sumerlaeota bacterium
TGGCGGGAGAGTTGGAGCATGATTTTAACAACATGCTCAGTGTTATTCTGGGCTACTGCGACATTCTCCAATCGGATATTTCGCCAGAATCCCCCCTTTTCTCCGCTGTGGAAGAAATAACCAATGCGGCAAACCGTTCAGCAGAACTGACCCGTCAGTTGCTTACCTTCTCGCGCAAGCAAGCGGTGGCCCCACGCGCGATAAACTTAACGGAGCACTTGCGCGGAATGGAACGCTTGCTCAAACGCACGATTGGGGAAGACGTTCAACTGGAATTTATTTTCCCACCTGACCTGTGGGAAGTTTTCATGGACCCCTCCCAAATAGATCAAATCGCCGCGAATCTCGCTGTCAATTCGCGTGATGCCATGCCCAATGGGGGAAAACTGACCATTGAAACGCGGAACGTGACGCTGGGCACGGAGTTCGGCCAAGTTTATGATGACTTCCATCCTGGCGACTATGTGATCTTGAACGTCAACGACACCGGGTGTGGCATGACAAAAGAAACGCTGGAGCACATATTCGAACCGTTTTTTACAACCAAGGGAGAAGGCAAGGGAACAGGCCTTGGAATGGCCACTGTTTACGGGGTTGTTCATCAGAATAACGGTTTGGTAAAGATATACAGTGAGCCGGGGTACGGTACAGCCGTTTCTATTTATTTGCCACGGTATCAAGACTTGCGACAAGCGGAAAGCGCTATTGCTCCCCCTCCGGAAGCCAAGGTGCATTTTGGCACGGAGACCATTCTGTTGGTAGAAGATGAAGCCCAACTTCGCCAATTGATTCTCCGTCAACTAAAAAGTCTGGGGTACGAAGTACTTGAAGCATCCCTACCCAACGAAGCGCTTGCCCTTTGCGATAAATATACCAATCGGATTGATCTTTTATTAACGGACATCATTATGCCGGGCGGGATGAACGGACAGGAACTATCGAAAAAAATCCAAGAAATGCGGTCAGATATTCACATTCTTTTTATGTCCGGCTACACAGCAGACACGATTGCACAACACGGAGTTTTAAACAGTGATGTTCACTTCCTGCAAAAGCCTTTTTCCAAGGAAGCGTTGGCGAATAAACTGCGCAAAGCACTCAACAATTGATAGGGGAGCAGCGGAGTTGTGAAAAACACAATACCCTCGGGATATCCTGTCGATCGACAGTACCCCGAGGGTATTTGTATAAGATGCGGTTGGACACACAAAAACACGTTAACGCAAAGCAATTTTTGGATGCGCACGTTCAAACTCTAAAAGAGCCTTGGCATAACGCCGCCCCACATCCATTGTTCCATTGGCGTCAAAGTGCGCTGGATTCATGACGGTTGCACCCGATGTGTCCACGTAAACAACCAGCGAGTCCCGTTGTGCCAACGCCTTTTGCGCGCTAACAATCTGCCGCATGAGATCGCTTGCCGGTTGACCAACCGGCGAACCGTACACCGTGTTTACGCCAATGAATATGGGAAGTTCCGGAGTACCCATTTCCTTACGGAACGTTTTAAACATGGCATTGAGCGCATCCAAATAGCGTGGTGCATCTTCTGGATTTGCATCGGTTTCGCCCTGCACCCAGATCATGGCGCGGGGATGGAGTTCGTACCCTTGCAGTTTAGCGGCAGCAATTGCCGCCCTAACCTCGGACACCATTGTCTTATAGCACTCGCCGCCAGGACCGCTAACATTCCAGTCGCGGCGCATTCCCGTATCGCTCCAAGCGGTCTTGATGATGGCCAAACGCTTGGTTGTAGACTTGTCCAACAGCGTTCGGGCCAAAGTCACTTCTGGGCCAAAACCGCCATTTTGACTACCAAAATTTCCATGCTGTCGTGTTCGCCAGTTGGCGGGTTGCATGGGATTTCCCAAATGCTGTGGTTGCAAATGCGTCCATTTTCCCCCACTGGTAGAGTCGTGCGCATCGGGGATCGGGTCACCACAGCGCCACCAGAAAAGGACTTCCTTATCCACCGGACTCGGTGGCAGTTCTTTGGGACGCGCATCAAAACCCACCGCGTTCGACTGCCCTGCAACAAAAATCAAATCTATGGGTTCTGCGTGGTGGACAAACTGAGGCAAAACCCCCGACTGGCATCCTGAAGCCAAAAGTAAAACACCAAAAGTTGCAAAATGTACGCTGCGTGTTAAGTATTTTCTATATTTTCCAGCATACTGGGACGCTACAACAAGAGGAATGCGCAACAGTCTTTCCCACATAAATCAACAGCCCCTTCCTTGTGGAAATCTCCACAATGCACAGCAAAATAAGCGAGCAAAAAGGTGACCCAAGACAATACTCCCCGTGGGTCAGGCAAAACCACGTATGTAGGATACTGAGTTACAACAGAAATGTCAAGAGGGGCGCTTGACTCTTGGTTCCATATTCAGGAACTCCTAAAAGTCATAGTTTTTGCAGTCAGGGCCTGCGCCCCTGACTACAAAAACTATGACTTTCCCTTGGACTTTTGAGGAGTTCCTAGCTCCGTACAAGACCGAAGTTACCATTACGAGCACCCCATCGAATTCCCGCAATTCAGGCACCGATAGCAGGCGCCGTTACGCACCGTAACATGTCCGCACACATCGCAGAAGGGCGCATCGCCCAACTCCTGCATCTGGCGGTCGAGCGCGTCACCCGACTTCACCGGAGTTGCCGCCGCAGGCTTTGCCGTCGGGGGCAATTGACGCTGCGGAGCGACCGGGTGCGTGTGATCCGGTACAACCTCCGGCTTCACTTGGCAAAGGTCGGTGCGTCCCAAATATTCCATCCCCAACACGCGGAACACAAAGTCCACCACGGACGACGCCATTTTCACGTTGGCATGGTCGCAAATACCGCGCGGTTCAAAGTTGGTAAATGTGAAGGTGTCCACAAACTCCCGCAGTGGCACGCCATACTGCAAGCCCTTCGACACGGCAATCGCGAAACACATCATCAGCGAGCGGAAGGTGGAACCCTCCTTGTGCATAT
Source organism: Candidatus Sumerlaeota bacterium (assembly GCA_003501375.1). Taxonomy (GTDB): domain Bacteria; phylum Sumerlaeota; class Sumerlaeia; order UBA8349; family UBA8349; genus UBA8349. The sequence continues at coordinate 2,974 of DNPO01000289.1, forward strand.
CGATAAAGACCTCGCCCAAATTGCCATCCTCGTACTCGCCCGTGCGCAAGAATACCTTGTGTCCACCCACGCGCGCTTCCACGGTCATGCCGCGGCGACGCTTCGGCAACGGACGCTGTTTCGGGCCATACTCGGCGATTTCAGGGAAGAGTTCCAATTGTCCGTCCACCGGAGCAATAGCGGGTATTTTCGTTTCCTCTGCGACCTCCTCGGTCTTTTTCGCGTCCTTCCCTGTGGTGTTGAGGGGCTGGCTGACTTTGCAACCGTCGCGATAAATCGCCACGGCCTTCAGCCCCATCTCCCACGACGTGCGGTAAGTGCGCTCAATTTCCTCCACCGAGGTGTTGTTGGGCAGGTTGACCGTCTTGCTGATCGCACCGCTGATGAAGGGCTGAACCGCCGCCATCATGCGGATGTGGCCCATGGGCTCAATGTAGCGGGTGCCCAACGCGCCGCACTTGCCCGCGCAGTCGAACACCGGATAATGCCCATGCTCCAGATGCGGAGCGCCCTCGATAGTCCGCGCACCGCAGATGGTCAGCGCGTCCTCGGTAATCTGCTCCTCGGTAAAACCGATGTGCCGCAACAGGTTGAAATCGGGCTTTTCGTAGTCCTTCTTTTCCAGCCCCAGGCGCTGCAATGTCTCTTCGCCCAGTTGGAAGGACGAGAACGCCTGCTCCAGCTCAAAAGCGCCGGGAAGCACCGACTCCACCTTCGCTAAATCACTGTCGTTAAATCCTTTACGCTTCAAGGCTTCAACCGTTACATAACGCGCACCATCCAACTTCTGCGTACCGATCAGGTAGGTGATAATGTCTTTGGCCTGGAACTCGTCGTAGTCCAAACTTTCCAACGCGCGACGCACCGACTGGTTGACGATCTTGAAATAACCACCGCCCGAAAGTTTCTTGAATTTGACTAGTGCGAAGTCCGGTTCCACCCCCGTGGTGTCGCAATCCATCAGCAGCCCGATGGTTCCGGTGGGAGCCAAAACGGACACCTGCGCATTGCGGAAACCGTGCTGGCGACCAGCGGTCAAAGCGCCTTCCCAGGCATGGATGGCCGCGACGCGCATTTCTGCTGGGCACTGATCCGCCGGAATTTTCCGCGCAGCATCCAAATGCTTGCCGATGACGCGCAGCATGCACTCGCTGTTTTTCTCGTACTCCGCGAACGGCTTCTTCGCCGCGGCAATTTCCGCAGACACCTGATAGGAATACCCGGTCAAAATTGCCGTCAACGCAGCCGCCAACGCTCGCCCGGAATCGCCATCGTAGGGCAAGCCCTTCACCATCAGCAGCGAACCCAGGTTGGCATAGCCCAAGCCCAACGGACGATACAGGTGGCTGTTGTACGCAATGCGATCGGTCGGGTAGGACGAAAAATCCACCAGAATTTCCTGCGCGGTAATGAACAACTTGATGGTGTGCAGGTAGGCATCCGTATCAAAGGAACCATCCTCCCGCACGTACTTCAGAAGGTTGATAGAAGCGAGGTTACACGCGGTATCATCAATGAACATGAACTCCGAGCACGGGTTGCTCGCCTTGATCGGGCCGCTCGCGGCGCAGGTATGCCAATCATTGATCGTCGTGTCAAACTGCACGCCCGGATCGGCGCATTCCCACGCCGACTCGCCAATTTCGCGCATCAAATCACGCGCCGGAAAGGATTCACACACCTCACCCGTGGTGCGCATGCGCGTTTGCCACTCGGTATTTTCATCGCAGGCCTTCATGAAAGCATCGGGCAGACGCACCGAGTTGTTGCTGTTTTGGCCAGAAACCGTGTGATACGCCTCGCCGTTAAAGTCGCTGCTGTACCCCTGCGCGATCAGCGCCCGCACCTTCTTTTCTTCGATGCGCTTCCAACCCACAAAGTCGCGAATTTCGGGGTGATCGGCATCCAAACACACCATTTTTGCCGCACGGCGCGTGGTGCCACCACTCTTGGTTGCGCCCGCTGCGCGGTCGAACACTTCCAGGAAACTCATCAATCCAGACGACGTGCCACCACCGGACAGTTTTTCCTGCCGTCCGCGCAGGTTGGAGAAGTTGGTGCCCGTACCGGAACCATATTTGAAAATGCGCGCTTCGTTTTGCACCAGGCCGAAAATGGACATGAGATCGTCCTCAATCGACTGGATAAAACACGCGGAGCACTGCGGGTGCTCGTAATTATTCGTCCCCTGCGTCACCGCGCCCTTTTGCTCGTCCCAGTGCCAATTTCCTCCGCCACCGTGGATGCCGTACTTCGCATGCAAGCCCAGATTGAACCAAACTGGCGAGTTGAAAGCGCCCTGCTGGTACAAAAGCACGTGGGTCAGTTCCTGCTCAAAAATGTCGGCGTCTTCCTTCGAGTCAAAATAACCGCCCTGCACCTCACCCGCCAGCCGCACGGTGCCCGTGATGCGCCCGATGGTCTGTTTCACGCTAACTTCATGGTGTGGCGCTTCGGGCAACCCGGCGCGACGCAGGTATTTGGAGATCAGAATATCAGTCGCCAACTGCGACCAATCCTTTGGCACTTCGATGCCGCGCATCTCAAATACGATGGATCCATCAGGATTGCGAATGAAGCAGTCGCGCTTCTCATAGGCGACGGTATCGAAGGGATGTTGGTCAGGCGTGGTAAAGACACGGGTAAATTTCATGGGACAAGTTCTCTCTGGGCTTTTGGGGCGCAAAAGCGGGAAATGAAGTAACTTCGAGTATGGTTTAAGGGAAAACGCCGCAGCGCTTCCGGAGGACAACCTTCTGGAGGACGGAACACACCTCCAGCCCTCGCGGAAAGCCTTGTATACAATATGTAGTAGGAGTTGTCAAGTGTGTTTCGTGTATCTTGTAGGCAGCAGGTGCAACCCAGGGATTTGCAAATTGGGTTTAGCCTGCTTTAGCAGGCT
>DNPO01000083.1 GCA_003501375.1 Candidatus Sumerlaeota bacterium
CGCTCTTCTTTGCTTTTGTGCTGACGCTTTTGTATGCCGGGTGGCACGGAGCGCGATGCGCAGAAACCTTGGCCGGAATGGCTGCGCTCCTGCTTTTCCTGCTGGATTCGCTGGGAGACTATTCGTTTTTTGTACGGGAATTGTATGTGGTTGTTTGCCTGATTGCGGGCGTAGTTTTTGGCGTGTCTTCGGTTAAGGACTGTCCCAGTCACCGATACACCTGTTGGCTGAGCGTTGCGCTCTGCGTGGCCGGATTGGCGGTCAGTATTGCCCCCACGCAGATGATTTTGCAGGACAAACGAACGCTTCAGGATTTGTGGGGCGAGTTGAGATCTGCAAATCCGGAGGAGGCGCGACAAATCGCCTTGGATTCCTGGGAAATCGCGGAAAATGCCGTACGTAAAAATCCTGCAAACCCATCGGTATGGCAATTGCATTCTTATGCTGCGAGTTATATGGGACATCCTGAAATTGCACTGACGGATTTGAAAAAAGCGGCGACGTTGAATCCGTACTCGGCGCAGTTGCGTGCAGATTTGGCGCGGTGCGAATGGGAACGGGGCAATCGCAACGAGGCATTGGATTGGGTCAGCCAAGCCATTGCACTTTACCCTTTGCGCTCGGGGCATTACGTTTTGCGTGCCACGTTTTTGCAGAAGATGGGACGCTCGGTGGAAGCGTTAGCCGATGCGCAAAAGGCGAATCAGGTCGCCTTTACTCCGCTGGAGCAAGCCGAGTGCGCCAAGTTGCTTGAGACCTTGAGCCGGGCGAAGCAGAACTAACGGATTGCTTGCCATTTCTATGCCTATTTCAAAGCGGTGCGCAAATCATCGATGAGGTCTTGCACGTCCTCAATGCCGACAGAAACGCGGATGAGATTGTCCGTGATGCCAAGTTTCTCGCGGTTTTCTTTGGGGATGGAGGCGTGCGTCATGATGGCCGGATGCTCAATCAAACTTTCGACGCCGCCCAGACTTTCTGCCAGAGTAAACACTTTGAGGAGTTCCAAAAAGCGGCGCGATTCCTCAATGCCACCCCTCAAAAAGAAGGTAATCATTCCGCCGGACAACCGCATTTGTTTGCGAGCCAAGGCCGCTTGCGGGTGCGACGTCAAGCCCGGATAAATCACGCGTTCCACGTTGGGATGCACTTCCAAAAACTCCGCGATTGCCTGCGCATTGCGCGCGTGCGCTTCCATTCGCAAGGCCAGCGTTTTTAGACCGCGTTGCACCAGAAATGAATCGAAGGGTGAGAGAATGCTGCCGATTGCGTTGTGCAAAAATGCCAGACGGTCTGCAAGTTCACCCGCCTCGCGCACCACGGCGACACCTGCTACCACGTCCGAATGTCCGTTCAGATATTTTGTTGCGGAATGCACCACGATATCGAATCCGAGCGTGAGCGGTTTTTGAATATAGGGCGTGGCAAACGTATTGTCGCAAACGGACAACGCGCCATGTTCCCGCGTGATAGCCGCGATTTGTTCCAAATCGACGATTTTCAGTAGCGGATTTGTCGGAGTTTCCACCCAAACCAGTTTGGTATTATCACGGAAGGCGGCTCGGAACGCATCCAGGTTGGTCAAGTCCACGTAGGTAACATCCAGCCCGGCGGAAATCTTGCGCACGCGCTCCAGCAAGCGGTACGTGCCGCCGTACATGTCGTCCATCGCGATGACGTGCGAGCCGCTTTCGAGCAGTTCCAGCACGGTGGAGGATGCCGCCAGCCCAGACGAAAATGCGTAGCCGCGTGCGCCGCCTTCCAAGTCAGCGATGCAAGTCTCCAGCGCTTTGCGCGTCGGGTTGCTGGAGCGTGAATACTCATATCCCTTGTTCACGCCGGGACTGCTCTGCGCAAAGGTGGAGGTGGCGAATATGGGCGTGATCACCGCGCCGGTGGAGGGATCAGGCTCCTGACCGCTGTGAATGGCTCGGGTGGAAAAACCGTAGGGGGATGACATGATATTGGTATCCTAACTATGCGTTGTGTTGTTTAAAACATTGTATCCGCAGATTGCGCAGATTAACTTCAAAACCAGAAACCATTTTTTAGACAGGATTTACAAGATTAACAAGATGAAAAACGAAACCAGATTTTAGGTCTAATCTTGTGAATCTTGTAAATCCTGTCTGACATACTTTGGGGGTTAATCTGCGACATCTTCGCAATCTGCGGATAGTCTTTGTTTTTTACACTTCTGTTTTACGCCGCAAGTGATTCAGGAAATCGATGCGCGTAATGAGACCATAGAATTTTTCCGCGTCGCTGACAATAACCACCAGTCCCTTTTTCAAGGTCGAGATGACGCTTTCCAATGGAGCGCTGGGCGGCAACGTTTCGAGATCAGCGGTCATGTAAGCGCTGACTAGTGACTGGAAGGCCTTTTCCGGATTGGCGCTTGTCGCGGCCAGGAGAATATCCGACTCGTCGAGAATGCCCACGATGCGGTTTCCATCCAGTACCGGCACCTGTGAAACGTCATACAGCTTCATACGGGAGTATGCTGTGAGCAAAGTGTCGTTCGGTTCAACCGTTACGGTGGCGTGTTCCTCGTGTTTCCAGGCAATCAAGTCGCGTAAGTCACCTAACGAGATTGTTTTTACCAGCCCGTGGTCGATCAACCAGCGGTCGTCGTAAATTTTCGACAGGTACTTGTTGCCGCTGTCGCAGACGAAGGTCACGATGCGTTTGGGTTCCTTCTGTGCCTGAGCGTAGCGCACTGCTGCTGCGATGAGCGTGCCGGAGGACGAACCCGCCAGAATGCCTTCGTGCAACAGGAGCGTGCGGCAAGTGTTGAAACTTTCCTCATCGGTGATGGAGTATGCCGCTTTGACCAGACTGAAGTCGGCCATTGCGGGAACAAAGTCCTCGCCGATGCCTTCCACAAACCACGATCCGGCCTTGCCTATAGAGCCGTCTTTGACGTAATTCGTCAGGATGGAACCTTCTGGATCGCCGAGAACTATTTCCAGTTTGGAGTGCGCGCGTTTAAAAAACTGGGTGAGTCCGCCGAGCGTGCCCCCCGATCCGACCCCGACGGCAATCGCATCGACTTGGTGGTTCATCTGCTGCCAGATTTCCGGCCCGGTGGAAAGTTCGTGCGCCAGCGGATTGGCCGGATTGTTGAACTGGTCGATGTAGTACGAGTTCGGGGTTTTGGCGGCTATCGTCTTGGCCAAGTCCTGATAGTATTCCGGGTGGCCTTTTTCCACGTCCGATCGCGTCATGACGATTGCGACGCCCATTGCTTTCAGATGGCGGATTTTCTCGCGGCTCATTTTATCGGGGATGACCAGCAGGAGTTTATAGCCCTTCTTCGCGGCGGTCAGGGCAAGCCCGAGTCCGGTATTGCCCGCTGTGGCTTCGATGAGCGTATCGCCCGGCTTGATTTTCCCCTGTCGCTCAGCGACCTCGATCATGGAGAGTCCGACACGGTCCTTGATTGATCCGCCGGGATTCTGATTTTCCAACTTCAGAAAGAGGCGGCTCACGCCCGTATCAAAGCATTTTACCTCCACAATGGGGGTGTTTCCGATAAGGTCCAGGGAATCGTCAAACGGCATGATGGTCTCCTTTAAGAGTTCAGTAAGTTGCGCTCTGCTAATATCGACATTTTTGATCGAGTTTCTAAAAATTTCAGGCTTTTATTCATTAGGTGCCTGCTGTTGCTGCGGATTAAGCGATAGCGCAATCGGATCGCCTAATAACGACAAATGTAGTCGTACTTTGAGGTTAAGTCAACAAAAAAGTATCGTCCAAGGCTGAATTCTACATGGATTTGAACCAATGGGGCAAAGGGAGGGAAGGCTATGTTGCGTGCTCAGCAGCAACTACCCTATCAAAGTAGTGGTAATTCATTTCGCAATAAGACTTTGACGCGTGCTGCTACGCTTTCTGGCGTGTGGCGTTCCAATAGCGTCTGTTTGGCAGCGAAGCCCAAGCGTTGGCGCAAATCGGCATCCGTTATTAACTTTGCCAGATTCTCTGCCAGCGCTGCGGGATCGTTTTCGGGATACAACAGCCCGTTTTCTCCATGCCGGATGATTTCTGGAATTGTGTTGGCAGCTGCGGCGACAATGGGGCGTCCGGTTGCCAATGCGCGGAGGGCGCTGGCGGAACTGAACGCAACCGGAACGGTTTTGAAGGGCAGAACGAGAATGTCAGATTTTGCGAGCCGTTCGTCACGCTCCGCATCGGTTAAAAATTTTGCTTCCAATTCAATGCGTGCAGCACAAGCGCTGCGGCCAATTTTGTCTTGTAACGCGGCAAGCCATTTTTCGGAGGCAGTATTTTGTCCCACTCCGCCGAAAATGTGCAGTCGTCCGGGGGGGAGATTCTCGCGCATATGTAGTTGTTCAAAGGCCTCCACCAGTTCTTCAATTCCCTTGCCTCCGGCCAAAAAACAAAAAAGCGCGATGCGCAGCGGGTGCGGTTCTGCGCTGGGGGGCGGATAGTCACAACCGCTCGGGTCGAAGACGTGCGGAATGGCATGCACGGGGCATCCGCGAAACAGAGGATGCGCTTCCAGCGTGCGCTTACCCATTTCCGTCAGGGTAAAAATGCCAGCACACCGCTGCAAAAATGTGCGTTCGATGCGGTGCTTCCACCATTGCACGGCAAGTTCCGATCCCTTAGTCAAGGCCACATTCAACAGGCGCAGGGGCGTGCGCCCTTCCCATTCCGTGTGAACGTACCGGTAAGGATTGGAGGTCAATTTGGGTGGGTCGTGGACGGTGCAAAAGAATTGAGCGTCTGGCAATGCTTGCTGGAGATAATATCCGGCCCAAAATTCCCGATGCAGCGCGTTGCCGATTTCGATGTGTACCAGAGGCGCGGGGTGCAGATTCCATCTTTCCGCGATGGAGTCAACGAATGCACGAACGGTGTTTCGGGCCGCTTTCGAGTCTATGCTTTCGGGTAAATCTACAGGGAGCAAGAGGTGCGTTTCCGTGTCGGGCAAACAGCGGAGCGCCTGGGCAAAGTGCCGGGCATACTCCGCAATGGCGGTGCGGGTCGGGTCGGAGGGGCAAAGGTACAGGATGGGCGTGGGTGTCAAATCAAGTCTCAGATAAAAAAATGGGGAACAACATAACCAGTTTTTAAACCGGGATGAACAGAACGGCCAGGATTTCTTTATCCTGTCATCCTGTTCATCCATGTTTGCTTTTTGTAGTTCCGCGGGGCGAAAACAGATTCGATAGTTTACGCCTCCTTCCAGAATACCACCTCGGGTGGTTTTTTATCCATAGGGGCCAGCGGTTCTTTTGGCTCCCCCACGACAATGGTGGCGGCAACCTGGTAATCTTCGGGAATCCCCTGTTCTTTCTTACCAGCGGGGGTGTCCAGATAGATATTGGCAAAACCAATGAAGCAGGTTCCCAGCCCGTTATCACAAGCGGCCAACATCAAATTTTCCGCCGCCAATTGGCAATCTTCCAGCGGGCGAGGATTGTTCGGTTTTGCCAAAATGAGAACTAAGGTAGATGCCCCGTAGAAAACATCAAAGTTTGGCTCGGACAAAAGGTCGCGGTATTTAGCTAAGGGCGAGGCGTCTGTCAAACTGCTGACCAAATAGCGCTTGGACGCATCGGAGAGAACTTTCAATGCGGCAGCGTTTTGAATAACGGCAAACGCCCACGGTTGTGAATTCATCGCACTAGGCGCCTGAACCGCAGCATTCAGCAAAGTGCGAATGGTTTCTTGGGGGATGGGCTTGTTGGTGTAACTCCGAATCGATCGGCGGATGCGAATGGTCTGTTGCAGTTCCATAGAAGCAGTTTTCCCTTCGGGGAGTTTAAGGTGAGTTTATTCTATGGGGAAATGGGCGCGGTGTAAATCCTTTTTATGAAAAACAGTGCCTCTTGCTTCCGCTACCATTGGGG
>DNPO01000258.1:0-156 GCA_003501375.1 Candidatus Sumerlaeota bacterium
AGGAACTCGAAATCCTGTCCCCCAAGCCCGGCTTTGCCGAGCAGCACCCGAACACGTGGTGGGAGCATATTCGCAACGCTACCGCCGAGATCAAGCAGAAACGCGGTTTGAACCTCGACGACGTCAAGGCCATCGGTATTTCTTACCAGATGCACG
>DNPO01000258.1:414-957 GCA_003501375.1 Candidatus Sumerlaeota bacterium
CGGTATTTCTTACCAGATGCACGGACTGGTCACGATTGACAAGGCAGGCAAACCGCTGCGCAACGCCATCATTTGGTGCGACAGCCGCGCGGTAGCGGCGGGCAACGCCGCCGAAAAAGCCATCGGGCGCGAAAAATGTTTTGAGCATCTGCTCAATCTGCCCGGCAACTTCACGGCGTCCAAACTCAAATGGGTGAAGGATAACGAGCCGGAAATTTACGCCCAAATTTACAAGGTCTTGCTACCGGGCGACTACATCGCCTACCGCATGACGGGCGAAGCGAAAACGACCTACTCCGGTTTGTCTGAGGGCATGTTCTGGGATTATAAGGCCAATGCTCCTGCGCAATTCCTGCTGGATGCTTACGGGTTCGATCCCGCTCTGCTGGCCGATGCCGTACCTACGTTCTCGAACCAGGGCGTGCTGACCGCCGCCGCTGCCACGGAACTGGGGCTGAAGGCGGGCATTCCGATTTCCTACCGCGCGGGCGATCAGCCCAACAACGCGCTGTCGCTCAACGTGCTGAATCCCGGCGAAGCCGT
>DNPO01000258.1:1208-1577 GCA_003501375.1 Candidatus Sumerlaeota bacterium
CTGAATCCCGGCGAGGCCGCCGTTACTGCCGGTACGTCCGGTGTTGTCTACGGCATCATCGGTGAACCGCGCTCCGACTCGCACTCGCGTGTGAACGTATTCGTCCACGTCAACCACAAACCCACGGACCCGCGCTTTGGCGTGCTGCTCTGTGCCAACGGTACGGGCATCCTGAATAGCTGGTTGAAGAAGAACGTTGCTGCGGGACTGAGTTACGAGCAAATGAACGATGTCGCCGCGCAGGTTCCCGCTGGCTCGGACGGGCTGCTGGTGTTGCCCTATGGCAACGGCGCCGAGCGTACGTTAGAGAATCGTGATCCCGGTGCGTCCGTTCATAACTGGCGCTTCAACCGCCACACGCAGGCGCAC
>DNPO01000258.1:1865-11954 GCA_003501375.1 Candidatus Sumerlaeota bacterium
GCATTGTGTTTGCGCTCAACTACGGTATGGGCATCATGTGCGACATGGGCATGCGCATTGAGAAGTTGCGCGCAGGCCACGCCAACATGTTCCTCAGCCCCGTGTTTAGTGAAGCGTTTGCCACGGTGACGGGTGCAACAGTGGAGTTGTTCAACACGGACGGCGCACAAGGTGCCGCGCGTGGCGCGGGTATTGGATCAGGCGTATTCGCTTCCGAGCAGGACGCGTTCCGCGGCCTGACTCCGGTCAAAACCGTTGAGCCAAACCGAGCGCTGGCGGGGGCTTATACCGATGCGTATGGTAATTGGGAAAACGCGTTGAAGATGTATTTGTAAGAGAACCCATATATCGAGAGATGCTGAATCTGTCGGTTCTTTTCAACCGCTACACGGCTGAAAAACAGTGGAAAAATTTTGGCTCACCTATGCTTTATGCGTATGTGAGCCAATTTTTTTGCCTGTCGATAGGCGACGCTTTTCTTTTATTCTCATCCCTGCTGTCACAAATCGACTTCGTCACCTGTTGCGGGCGTTACGGCTGTATTCGCACAACGCACCGGCATTTCGATAATGCGCATGGCTTTCCATTTGCCTTGCAGGAATCGCGCAAGAAACGCAGAACCCAGTGTCATCACAAACCCGCTCAGAAAAAACCACGCGGTGTAAACCCCACTTTTAAAATACGAGCAGGCAATCCATGTGGGAATCACCATTATTGTCCATGCCATGGTTACTGAAACGCACATGACAAACCGCGTATCGCCTGCACCTTTGAGCGCACTGGAGAAAATGATATTGAGCGTGTCCAGCATGCAGTACGTCGCGACAAAGTATAGAAGAGTCTTGGTAATGGCGAGTATCGGGGTAAAAGTTTCGGCATGTTGAGCGGGAATAAAAGGTGCCAGGAACAGCGTTGGCGCAACGACGTAACAAAGCGAGATGGTTGCCATATACATAAATGCCAGGTGAAACGCAGACCAGACGGCTTTGGTTGCGAGCATTGGATTGTTTTCACCCAGTCGTTGCCCAACTAACGTGGAAACGGTGATACCAAAACCAATCATGGGCATGAAGGCAATCGAGTTGATTTGAAACGCAATGTCAGTAGCAGCAAGTTCGTTTGTACCAATGCGTCCGACGATCAGGATGAAGAGGGTAAACCCGAGAATGTCCAGCATGAAATGCGCACCGCTCGGTATGCCAAATTTTAGAAGACGGAAGAACAGAGGACGATCAAAACGCCAGCCAGAGTGAACGGCAAAATGCTGTTCGTTCTTTTTGCGAAACAGGAGCAAGGTGAAGAAAAGTGAGCCGCAAGCCACGGCAATATTACTGGCCCATGCCGCTCCCTCAATGCCCCATTCGGGAAAGCCCCAGTGCCCAAAAATCAAACAGTAGTCCAGTAAAATGTTGAGCGCAGTAACCATGACGTTTCCAACCATGATAATCCAGTTGCGCGCCAGCCCGGTGAAAAAGGCAGAAATCGCATTGGAGTAAATTGGAAAGAATCCCCAAAGCATCACGATCTTGAAGTAAAGCGTTTCCTGGCGTTGCACCTCGGGGGCATGCCCCGCCCAACGGAAGAGTGGCTCGCCCAAGGGTGCCACCAAGGGGAGTAAAATACCTGCCAGACAGGCAAAGTAAATCCCCTGCCATACGGCCGGGCCGATGCGGCGGTATTCTTTTGCGCCGAAGTATTGCGCGACAAAACTGGTGGCATACGCTGCCGTGCCGATGAAAAACGCGACCAGTGTGAAACTCGACATGCCAGCGGGCATGGATGCCGCCAGCGATGTTTGCGAGTATTGCGCGAGGAAAATGCGATTGACAAAGTGCTGCACGCTGAACGTGCCAGTGCTCACGATTAGAGGGATGGCGCGTTGCAATACCTCGCGATAACCGGAAGGTGCGGTCCAGCGATTGCGCAGCGCGTCAGAAAAAGAAGTAGGTTGCGATAGTGTTGAGGTCATAGGGGGGGATAAAGGTTAGTAGGAGTGTTAAACCCCAGATAGATCAGCAATACCGCGATGTTGTTTTCAGCGCTAACAGCGCTGAAAATCAAAGGCTGATTACAATATCTATCTTTAGCTTAACACTCCCGTATTAACTATGTTGTCAAAAACGCCGTCAACGGACTGGAAGCAATCGCCTCGCAGCCTGATGGCATCAATCCGGCAAGGTATGCCGCGCGTCCGGCACGAACACCCAGCGCAAACGCTTCCGCCATCTCGACGGGTTTTTCGGCGGCAGCAACAGCGCTGTTGATCAGCACGGCGGAGCAACCCATTTCCAACGCAGAAGCGGCTTCACTTGGTGAGCGCAATCCTGCATCGACAATCACCGGAATGGTACTATCGCGAACAATTAACTCGACCAACTCACGCGTTTGCAGACCCCGTCCACTGCCAATCGCCGCGCCCAGCGGCATCACCGCAGCGCAACCCAGGTCTTCCAGCCGTTTGGCCAACACCGGATCGGCAGGCATGTAGGGCAACACAAAAAAGTTTTCCTTCACCAGCATCTTTGCCGCTTCGTACGTTTCAATGGGATCGGGCATCAAGTGGTGCGGATTCGGGTGAATTTCCAACTTAACAAACTCGCTCCCGGTTAACTCGCGCCCCAACAACGCGGCACGAAACGCTTCTTCCGCAGTACGCGCACCGGACGTGTTGGGCATGAGCGTCACGCCGCTAAGTTTGGAGAGCGGGCCGTATAAATCATCTTCGGGACGCTCGCGATTGAAACGCCGCAATGCCACTGTTACCAGCTGTGATCCTGACGCCTGGATCGAGCGCACCATCAGGTCTACATTGGAATATTTCCCCGTTCCGAGCAGCAGGCGGGATTTAAACAAACGATCTCCAATTTTAAGTGTATCTTGCATCTCTTCAGTCTCTTTTCAAACGGGATGGGGTGCGAAATAGTATAATAAGTCCTATACATTTCCCCATCTCTGCTTTTTTTCATCCCTTATCCCTCTGCCCTCATCCCTGCTTATTTCATCCGCCACCCGCCAGCGTCAGCATTTCCACGCGGTCGCCTTCTCTCAACGTTGTTGCCTCGCGCTCACGCGCCGGAACCACGCGATCGTTCAACAACACGGCCACACGTCCAGGATCGGCACCCTCTTGGAGAATCAGCGCCGCAACCGTTGTCGCTTCCGCCGTTTGTCGGCTTTCGCCGTTTATTATCAATTTCATAGCCCACCAGCGCCTTCATTCAAGATGGGTTCCAACGAACTGTCAGAACACAGGGCTTCATCATCCGACCCGCAGAAAGGAAAGGCAAGGAAAAACAAAAGGCGCGGGAACCGTGGTGGTCCCCGCGCCTCTGCTAAAACAGAGTCGGGTGTGCGCCTTCAGGCAGAAGGTTATGCGTGTGTGTCTAACAAGACTCCCAGAGTCTGATTAGACGTGCGCAGGACGGCCACATTTGCCTGGTAAGCGCGTTCGCTCGACATCATGCCAACCAGTTCCTCCGAAATATCCACTCCCTCGTCGCTCTGTCGTGTTTGGATCTGAGCGGTTACTCCACCTGTGGAATCCGATTCCAAAACGGCGTCTACCGGGGTGTAACTGGTCGTGGTACTGTTGGCGATGTTTTGGGCATGTGCCTCGAACTTACGCGTTTGCGCGCGTAAACCGGAAAGAGAAGTGTTTAAAGCGTCCAACATGGCCGTGCGCCTTTCGCAAGGGCGGACTCTTTCGGATCCGCTCCCCTATTGTATCTCATCGTCAAGATCGGTGAGGAACTTGAGCAAAAAAACACTAAAAAACAAAAAAGCAAAAAATTCCTGGTTTTATGCTTCAATATCGCAAGATACTTGGCGGTTGGACGTCCCTCCGGCAATCTAACCGGGGATTTTTCGCTGGAGGTTCTTCTGTTTTTCATGCTACGTTGGACAATCGAGGGCGTCTGCATTCGTCCCGCAAGAAAGGTGTTCCCATGCGTTTTTTGGAGAAACATGCCACTTTTGCCTTAACCCTGTTATCTTTCTTTTTCTTGGTACTGCTGGTCAATCCGTTGCGAGAAACATCCGTGGGCGATGACTGGACGTATGCGCATACGGTAAAGAACCTGTTGGATACGGGTCATTACAAATTGCATGAAGCCAGCATGGCCAATATTTTTTTTCAGGCATATTGGGGGGCGGCATTTTGTAAGGTGCTGGGCTATTCCTTTGTCAGTTTGAAAATATCCACCCTGACGCTTTTATTTTTAAGCCTGTTTGCTTTTTATGGACTGGCACGTGAGCACGGTTTGGATCGTAGCGCCGCAGGGTTGATTCCTCTCGCTTACCTAGGTGGACCATTGATTCCCCGGTTTGCTTTTTCTTTTTACAGTGAAATCCCTTTTCTTTCCTGCATCGTCATTGCACTGTTTTTGTACACCCGGGGATTACGACTCCGCAATTTCGGTTGGATGCTGGCTGGGTCATTAGCGGCGTCTTGCGCCATCCTTACGCGCCAATTTGGCGTGGCATTTGTCCCTGGATTGTTCCTGCTTTGGATCGTGCAACCTGTAAGATTTCGCCAAACGCTTTTGTTTGCGGCTGGAGCGGCTTTGCCTGTAGCGGTGGCTGGTTGGCAGGTATATTCCGGTCTTGCGCATCCCTCTATGGGTGCGCAATCCGCTTCTCATTTGACGCTTGCCTACTTGACCAGCGGACCGCTTCCTTTAATAAAAAGTTTTTGGAGTCGGAGTGTAATTTCCTTGCAGTATATGGCGTTGTTGTTTTTGCCGCTGACATGCCTGGGGGTGTTGCTAACGTTGCGTAATGCAGGCGGTATGCGTCCAGCCTGTATTGTTTGGTATAAACGCGCCAACTTTTGTTTGGCTGCTCTCGGGGTACTTACTCTGTTGTTTGCTATGGCAATTCCTTTTTTGCATAGTGCGCATCCGCTCTTGCAAGGGCGCGCCCGGTTGCGCTTCGGAGCATTGGGAACACTTTTCCTGACAACCGGACTTCTTCTCCCGCCAGCCCTGGGGGCGATTCGTCGGGGCGGACATTTCCCCGCACGCAATATGTTGGGTAGTTCTTGGGTATGGAGCAGTGCTTTGGCATTCGTTGCTGGAGGCATGTTTTTGCACTGCAAAGGGGGCAGTTGGTTTTGGCCTTATTTATCTTGGTCTCTGGAAGATTTGCACCGTTGGGGGGTGATTCTTCCCGCATTTCTTTCGGTTATCACAGCGGGGTGTACCGTTTTTCTCTCTCATTTGTTCCTAACGCGATATATGCAGGAATGGAAAACGCTGCCCCTTGAACAGCGCTTTTTGGATTGCGTCATGCTGTTTTTTCTTGGTGCCATTTTGCTGTTTTCCATCATTGGTGATCGATACGTTATTACCCTCCTGCCTTTGGGCGGAATTGTGTTAGGTCGCTACTTAGCCCCTTGGCTGGTGCGCTTGCGCGTGCCGGTTGCTATTGCGTTGTGTGGCATGTTGTTGCTCAGTGGAATTTGGGTACGCGGGCAACAAACTTGGGAAGAAGCCTCTTGGAAGGGAGCGGAATGGTTGCGACAACAGGGGATCCCAGAAACGAAAATATACAACACTCTTCCCACCTGGGTGCTCTATTATCGAGTCCAAGAGTGTCTGGATATCCTTGCGGCCAATCCCCCCAAAAAACTTACGGAAGACTCTGACGTTTGGAAGCGCTGGTCCGATTCGGTACAAGCGAAAGCGGAATACGTCGTGGATTATCAGGAACCCGCGCCAGGGACTTCGGTGAAGTTATTAAAGGAAATTCCTTATCGTGATCTGTTTTTTGCGCAACGCAAAATATATGTTTCGCAGCGACTTGCTCGCCCGGAAGTAAAACCGTAGTAATTGTTCAACGAGGTTTTAAATGTCTCCCGTCTGTCCCCCTGTCGCTCTGATTATTTTCAATCGGCCTGAAACAACCGCGCAGGTTTTTGAGCGTATTCGCCAGGCTCAACCGAAACAGTTATTCATTATCGCCGATGCCCCTCGCCCGGATCGCGCCGGTGAGGCCGAGCGGTGCGCTCAAGCGCGCGCGATCACGGAGCAAGTGGATTGGGATTGTACCGTGTTGCGCAATTATGCGGAGGCAAACATGGGATGCAAGTGGCGCCCCATCAGTGGAATCAGTTGGGTGTTTGAACAGGTAGAGCAGGCGATTATTTTGGAAGATGATTGCCTGCCTGACCTTTCCTTTTTCCCTTATTGCGGTGAGTTGCTGGAACGCTATCGAGACAATGCGCAGGTCATGGTGATCAATGGCAACTCCTATTTACCAGACCATTGCACAGTGCAGGATAGTTACGCATTTACTCACTTGCTACGGAGTTGGGGCTGGGCAACGTGGCGACGGGCGTGGGCGCTCTATGATGTGGAAATGAAGCAGTGGCCCGCGGTGCGTGATAGTGGCGAATTGGAAAAACTTTTTTCGCCTACCGTTTGGCATACTAGCAAAATTGAATTGGAACGTGCGTACGACGGAACCTATGCACAGGCGTGGGATTATCAATGGCACTTTACCATTTTACAGAATCATGGTTTGTGCGTGCGGCCCGCGCAAAATCTGGTGGCAAACTTGGGGGTGGGTGGCGGCGGAACGCACACCACGGTTGATCATCCGCTGGGCACCTATCCTTCGCATGCGATGGAGTTTCCATTGCGGCATCCAGACATGGTGGTGGCAGATGTGCCATTGGATCGTGAAGAGTTACTTTTCCTGGATCGTTTGAGTCCGCGTAAAGGTTGGCAACGGTTTTTGCCCAAGACAGGAATTGTTGGAAAGTTGAAACAGATGTTTGCCAGGTAACGTCTCGCAACAACACAGAGGCCCGATCGGTTTTAACCGATCGGGCCTCTGTCTTGTTAATCGATTTGCGCCAATCCGGTCTTACAACTCGCGCACGTGATTGACGATCTGCTTGACCACATCCGCCGTGGGCTTTTCGTGCGTCAGGCGGATACGAGCGACAATCTGCGTCAGCGCACTGAGCAGTTCGCGAATGTTGGACTCCACAGCCTGTGCAATGAGATTGAGAATTTCATCCTCAATAATTTCACCCGTTGTTGCGATATGATTGCGCAAAATGGCCACGCGCGTTTCCAGATCGGGCGACTGCATATCCACGATAATGCCCGCGCCAAAACGCGACCGCAAACGACGTTCCAAGTGCGCAATATCCTTGGGCGGGCGGTCAGACGTCATAACAATCTGCTTATTAGACTGGTACAGCGTGTTGAAAATTTGGAAGAATTCTTCCTGTGCGCGTTCCTTCTCTGCCAAGCCGTGGATGTCGTCGATCAAGAAAACGTCCGGGCTTTTGTGCAGGGTGCGGAACTGGCGGATGGTATTGTTCTGAATCGCTTCGATCAGGGCATTGGTGAACTCTTCGCTGGAGGTGTATAGAACGCGAGTCCCGGGTTGACGCGTAATAATTTCATTTGCAATAGCGTGCAGCAAATGCGTTTTGCCCAATCCCACATCGCCATACAGAAAGAGGGGGTTGTAGTCACCGCCGGGGGTTTTTGCCACGGCCATTGCGGTTGCATAGGCAAAGTTATTGCGCGACCCCACGATGAAATGGTCAAAGTCATAATCCTTGAGCAGCGGCAGCATTTCCAGCGATTCCTGCGAAACGATTTGCTGTCCACCGCCTATGGTGCCGCCGGAAGTAAGCATTTCGAGTATCTTGTCCGGAGTTGCGCCCGGAACGGCCTTCAGGATTTTACGGAATTCCTCAATGGCGGCAGCATCTTGCCCGAGTTTATCTTTGATCTCGGTCTGCAATGCCTGGGCGCGCAGATTGTTGTGCTCGATTTCGAGCACCTCGCCAATGGTTTGCAATGCCGCGCTGAGATCGCCCATTTCCGACTGAACAGCGGCAATATTGGCCATTTCGACCAAGTATTCCTCTTTCAGGTTGAGCGCCTTCAGCACGTTGATGAGCTTGTGGCGGAAGGACAGGTCAGTCGGGAAGCGGCGAATCGCTTCGAGCAACGTGGCCTGCGTCTTCTCAAACTGCTGTTCTTCAAATTGAGAATCGGACGTTTCCAAATAGCGTTGTTTCAAACGAGTGGAGTCGGAGGCAAGGTCCTCAAATTCGAGCAGTCGAATGCGAAGGTCATTACGAGCGGGTTCCGCCTTCAATCCCATTTCCAACGCCGCGGCGGCTTTGGCGATCAGACCTTCGCTCTCAAGTTGCTCCGCGATACGCAGGGCAATGTCCGAAGCACCTTCGCGAATGCCTGCATGCGAACGGAATTCCAACACCTGGTTGAGCAGGTCAATGTCGTTCGGGGCAATTGCAAGCGCCACATTATAGTAGCGATTGGCCTCGGAGGGATTCTGATCGTCAATGCTCATTCCCGCCCAGTCGCACAGAGCATCCACGGCTTTCGAGTGCAACCCGGCAGTTTCGAGCAGTTGAATATAGCGCTCGCGAGGGGGTTCGAACCCAGGCGCTTCATCAATAAATTCATGCAACAGTTCCGCCGCCTGGGCAACTTTTTGTGTTTTTTCCAGCGCCGTAATTAACTGATCCGTTTCTTTCCAATTCTCCCGGAAAGCACCGGTCGCGCGGCACATACTAATCCACGTGTTGGCGAGGCGTTCAGCGGGCGCCCCGACATGTGTGATGAGTCCACGCAGAATGAGCAGCCCTTTGTCGTACTCCTGTTTTTTGTTCAGGGAAGCCAGCAAGCGATCCAACACCTCAAGTGCCGGGTTCCAATTGGCCACATCTGCGAGCACAAACAGGCGGTTTTCCAGCACTTCAGGATCAGTCGGGTACTTGGTTTCCAATTGATCGATTAAACGAACGGCTTTGTCATTTTCTTGTGCCGTGCGGTAGGCGGCAAATAAATTCAACCCGGCCTGACGCTGATCGTTTTGGTTGCCCAGGGCTTCATGAATACGATAGGCCGATTCCAACAGGAAAAGATCGGTGGGGTTGGCCTGAATTGCTTGTTCGCACAGTTGCAGCGCCTGGGGGTAGTCCTTGCGCGCCAGATAAACACGTACCATCTTTTCGCGCAGTTCCTTCGCGTCGCGCGTGTTTTCCATCTGATCGTACAGCGTCAGAATGCTTTTCAGCGTTTCGGTATCGTCCGGTTGTGCCTCGCTGATTTTCAGCAGCACGTCCAGTTGCGCATCAAGAGAACCTTGTTCACCGTACAAATCGGCCAGCGTGCGATACGCCTCAATGGCCGCCTTGTTCTGCCCGGCATTCAGACGGCAGTCCGCGAGTTTTTCGATAACAGTCAAATCGTTGGCATCGATCTTCATCAATTGCTCAAGGATTTCGATGGCGCGCTTCTCATTTTCCTGTGAAGAGAACAGGTCTGTAGCGCGCAACATGGCCTGACGCGCTTCACGATCGCGCTTGGCATTTGTCAGTAGCGCCGCTTCACCCAAAATAAATTCGGGATTCGGCGGAATGGCAGTCAGTATCTTCTGGAAAATCTGAAGGGCTTCAACGGGATTATCCGATTTTTTCAGAGTGGGCAGTGAGTTCTCAGCGAGTTCGGTCAAGTCATCCAGCATGTTCAACGTGAGCATGGTGCCCACGCGCCGCATGAGGTATTCGAGATTGCCCGGATCGATTTCCAGAATGGACTCGTAGATTAACAGGGAATCTTCAAATTCGCCACGCGCCTCGTAGTCGGTAATAATTTCGTGGTAAGCAGCAATGGCTCCGGGCTTATCCCCATTGCTCCGGCAAATATCCGCCTTGAGTGAGAGCGCAATCGGACGGACGGCACCATCGCGACTGATCAGCGGTTCAATCCACTCCAGTGCTTCCTTGTAATGCTTGGTTTCCTGAAGGTTTTGCGCAATATCAAAGGCGAGCGCGTCGGCATCCTGCTGCCGATCTTTGCTCAGGTAAATCTCATGGATTTTTCCCAAAATGTCGATATTGCCGGGGAAACGTGACCGCAAATCTTCCAGAATTTGGAGCGCCATGTTGCTCCACTCGTCCAAAATAAAACCGTCCATCAACAGCAGGCATTCCTGTAAATCCGCCGGATTAAGGTCGGGATCGGTTACCAGCGTTTGGACGTACTTGAGACGAATATCATCACGTTCTGGGTTGAGGTCGATAATTTGCCGATA
>DNPO01000095.1 GCA_003501375.1 Candidatus Sumerlaeota bacterium
ATGAGACGCACCAGCGGTGGAAAGAGAGGGGGGCGTTCGGCGGCGGCGGATTGCACGACGGGCGCATCGGTGAAAAAGTGCCACTTGATGGATTGCGTAAAGCCATGGCCTTCGGCGAGGTTGCGCCCGATGTTGAGGTAGTCAATGGCATCGGGGGAGAGGTTGTTGTTCGGATAGAAAACGACGGCTCGGGCGGCAATCGCCAGTGCGACGAGGATGATGAGTAGGACGGGTTTGGAGGGCATTAGGGTAAAGGCTCCGTGTGGTAATGTTTTTTCAGGGCTGCGAGAACTTTGAGCCAGATTCTTTTCAGCCCCCAGGGTTCATAGGATTGGAATTTGTCCATCAATTCCCGGACGTCGCATTCCCGTTCCGTTTCATCTTCCGGGCCAATCCAGTAGCGGCTATTGTCAGCGTAGGGTTCCCAAACAATAAATTTTTTGCCTTGGTAACAAAAGGTGATGTGAACATCGTCCGGCGGATCAAACCAGCGGCGGACGACGATGTCGGAGACTTGAGGAATGACGCGAAGGAGAGGGGGGATTCGATAGGTAGGGAGGTACGTGTTGTTTACCTCGAAAGCAAACAAATCGCCCTTGTAGTCGGTGATTGGATAGGTTTGCACTTCCCTTTACCCCTACTTTTTTCTCTGTTCGATGGGTACGGCTTCCCCAATAACCAAGCGGGATTTTAGACAGAATTTACAAGATTCACAAGAAATTTTGGGGTTTTGGTATAAAAAACACGAGAGTGTGCACACAATGATAGACACTGTGTAGGTTGTTTTTTTAGCGTCGGAGGTGCGACACTCGTTTTTCTAAGTGCTATATTTTCACATGTTTTGGCAGCATGCAGGGAACGGATTCGATGTTTGCGGAGTCCGGCTGTCCGCATTTTTGCATTAGAAACAGGTGGCTATTTTCACTTCTTGGTTGAGTCCAGAGAAACCCAAGTCGCGCTGGATAATTTCGTCTACTTGATCTTGGAATAAAACGGCGTACGTTTCGTAGCCAATTTCCAGAATCGGGCGCTGCTCCAGGTTTAACGATTGTAGCGTATATCCCCAGTCCACCGGCAGATGAGGCAGGAGGTTTTGCGCATACCACTGGAACAGGTGGGGGAGTTCATGCGCTGTTGAAACATATTCCCCCACCAAATGACAGGCGGCCATTTCTTCTAGGAACATGCGGTAAATGCATCCCGCGAAGTCTGGTGCGTACCCCATTACGCCATCGGTGTCTCGCGAGACTAAAACCACGGGTATCGCGCCATTGATTTCCCACCCCAGATACCAGCACCAAACATCGCCTGCAAATTGCGGGCAAAGGGCAAAAGGGTGGGGCAGTTTTCCTCGGACGCATAGTTCTGAATGGTGTCCGGGGTGAACCATTGTATATTCGAAAAGTGCAGACCATTGGGGTGTTTTGAATTCAGCAGACCATCCGTGTACATGGAAAGGTAGATTTTGGGCAGGGCGATGGTTTCATGGGGGGCTGGTAGTGTTGCGTGCATGGGGAATCTCCTGAAATTTAGCGCAAAACGCGTTATCTGGGTATAGCTTGGTAAAAATACTGTCCGTACAAGTTGTTAATGTCGCCACCTGCACGGTAAATATCACCGAAACTTTTGGTTCCATTGGTTGTATCGTATTGCAGATTGGCGCAATATGCCTGTTTTTCAGCGACAGTTTTACCATTCAAGGTTGAGCCTTCGCTTGAGCCTGTATAAGGCCCGCCGCTGTTATTAGCTATGATACCGCCTTGGTTGATATAAATAAGATCGGGGCCGGCGGAAGCAAGCACATAGGCACGAGCCTTCAGATTTCCGTAATAGGGGCTGGAACGGTTTGTGCTGCCTGTACTCGTGTAAAGATAGGTGTGATAGGCTGGTACTCTGGCACATGCTCCATAACCAGTCAGTTTACTAAGACCTTGCTGGTCGCCGGTTTTGCCTCCGTAAACGCTACGAGTACTCAGTTCAGCATAGAAGGGGTCAGGATAGATACTTGTTGTAATATACGCTATTGGCGTGGATAACCGCTCTAATACTTCATGGTCGTCCGTGCTGTAGCCGCTTACACCGGGAGCTTTGACGCTGTTCATGCAAACAGCGAAACTGTTGCAGGGTGGATAACTGTTGGTATCCACGTAGTACGCTTCCATCGCGGTGGCTAAAGAACGCATGTCCCCTTTGCCGCGAGATACTTTGGAACGGATTTGCGCCTCCATAAAGTTGGGGACTGCGATGGCGGCCAGAATGGCGATGATTGCTACTACGATCAACAGTTCGATAAGCGTGAACGCCTTTTGGGGGAATGTAGGATTGTTACTTTGCATTGTTCTCTCCTTGAGTATGCAGTGCGATTTATTGGGGAAAATTTAATCTGTTCCCCCGATTCCGCTCTTTTGCGGAACTGGCGTAGTTATACAGATCGAGGGTTAGAGGATGACGAGGTTAATGTAGGTTTTGCGCTAAATAACGGTTAGGGAATGATTACAAAAGCCCGCAACATCTAAAATCGCACCTGCCTTTTTCAACCGCTAATAGACGCTAATGCTCGCTAATAACCCAAAAAAACAAAGGGCGGATTAGTTGCTTTTCTTGATTTTATTGTCGTGGGTTGTTTTGCAATAAATCTACGCCATCATGCACTATCCGCTGGACAGAGACGTTGCTAATTTACACAATGGGGTGGGTGCGAAATGTAGTGGCACGTTCATTTTTGCGAAGGGAAGTAAGAACCTGTGAAGCCGAGCCGTTTGTGTTGGATAGTTGCGTTGTGGGCAATGTTGTGCGCGGGGGCCGTGGCGCAGGATGAGATGTATCCCCGGAAGTTTGAACAAATCGAGAACACGACTAGGACAGTGCCGTTAGCGTCCAAATTGGGCGACAAGGGGCTGCTGAAAAATTTCGAGTTCACTACCCAAAATGCCCAGCGCAATGCGCGGATTTATATCCCGACGAATTACGATGCGAGCCGCCCGGTTGGCATCCTTTTTGGTTTTCACGGATCGAAGGAGGAGGTGGTGGACAAGCCGTCTTTAGACGCATTGTGGAACTTTGAATACCATGCGGAGTCCCAGTATTTTATCTGTGTGGCATTGACGTTTCCGTTCCAGTTTGACATTCAGGGCTGGCAGGGAGTATGGGATCAATCGCCTACAGGAATGCGCAATGGGGATGTAAAAGCGGTACAGGACCTGCTGTTGAAATTAAAGGAAAATTATTGCATTGATGAAGACCGAGTTTTTGCAATTGGTGCTTCCAGCGGTGGGGGATTTGCGCATGCGCTTACCTACAACCTGCCGGGTGTATTTGCGGCTGTGGCGGGCGAGTGCCCGGTGGAGTATCCCATCAGCGGGCAATATATTCAGCCGCTCGAAACCAATCGGTATTCCATCATCTCATTTGGCGGCATGAAGGATCAGTGGCATACCGCGCAGTACGGTGCGTTGCAAAGTAAGGAGCGGCAGGGCAAAGGCATGGAAGGCGATTTTTATACGCTGGAAACGGGCCACTGTGCCTTCATTCCGGACAACGCAAATGTACCCCCGCCTCTACCTCATGTGAAAATAATACAAGATTTTTTTGCTGCCCATCCGCGCAACTACCAGCAAAATGGGTATACCCCCCGAGAGTTCGCCGTTCCGTTTGAGGATGAGTTTAATGGCACGGAGGCCAGTCCCCTTCAAAAACATTGGCGGGTGCAAACGTATGATGCGGAGGGCATCCTCGGAGGCAAACGCGGATTTAATTTTCTCACCCGATCTGGCCAACTGGTGAATCACCCCTTGGCAGAAGGTAGACAGGGCGGGCTTTGTACTACCGGATTTTATCGCGAGCCGCAGCAAAACTTTTCCGTGGAATTTACGGTTGAGAAAAAGGGCAAGGAATTGCGCCTCACGCCCGTTTGGCTGAGCGATACGCACGGACAAATTGGGGCGTTGACACTGGATGGCGAAAATTGGACGTGGCAGGCCTACGCAACGCTGCTGGACTTTCGCGCGGGAGTCTGTCGTCCGGACAGTCTGAGCGGGAAGGTTGCATTAGAAGAAGGAACGACCTATCAAATTCGTCTGATTCGTCAAAATCAACAGGCTACATGGGAACTAACAACAGCAGGGAAAAACGCTAAACTTGCTGCTGGTACTGCGCCGCTTCCGAACCCCGGAGCCATGCGGTATGGTTTTGGCTTGGTGGGGGATGAGACGGCTGTCGTGGCATTTGATAACGTTTCGGTACGGTAACGGGTGAAAATGCACGTAAAATTGGGTGGAAATACGTAGTTTTAGCAAAAACCGAGTTACTTACTAAAAAACGGAGAGAATGATCTGCGTGTAAGTTATGTAAAATGAAAATGCCGACCGGATAGGCTAAAATAACAACTTGGAATATATGCGAAAACACCGCATACTTTTTCTTGACGCGGTGGCAAGATTGTGAGAAGATCGCGCTATAGTAGTAGAAAGGGGACACTTACTATTATGAGTAACACGACAATGGAAGACATCAACAAAAACAAGATGGAAGCGTTGCGTATCCTTTGGGAAGACGGCGCGCTCAAACCGGCGGAAATCCAGGCGAAATTCTCGTGGGACATTGAAAATGCCACGTTGCGTTCCGTGCTGGCGTTGTTGGTGGAGAAGGATGTGATCACGCGTGAGAAGCGCGGCAAGGCGTTTTATTACCAAGCCAAGAAGACGCAGCGCAGCATGCTGTCCAGAATGGCACAGATGATGGCGCATGTATTCACGGGTGGTTCCACCACCAATCTGATCGCTCAACTTATCCAAAATGAGAAGTTGTCCAAGACGGACATCGATGAATTGCGTCGTATCGCGGATGAGAAAACGGCAGGCAAGGCCAAGTAGTTTGGGTGCATGCAGAGTAAGAAACAACAGAAATCGGACAGATTGGTCGGATCAGACTGATCTGTCCGATTTGGTTTTGCGAACGTTGCGTTTTGTGCAAAAAGGGAACGAGATATGCTGAATCTTCTGCAAAGCATTACGACGTTACCACTGCCCGCTGTTATTTTTCTCAAAGTTACCCTGCTATTGGTGGTTGCCTGGTCGTTGCACTTTGCGTTTGCGAGGAGCAATCCCCGTTGGCGGGTGCTGCTTTGGCGCACCGCGATGGTGGGCCTCTTTTTGCTAATTCCTGCCCAACTGTTTTTCCCAAAGTTAGACATCCCCGTGTTGCCCCATGTGCCAGCACCGTCTGTTTCGGTACAGAGTGCAGTGGCGGAATCGACGTCCGATGCTTGGAATGCGGCATTGCGTGCGGTGGCGTTGTCGAATCGCTTCGCCCATAAAACCGATGTGGAACCGTGGTGGAAACGCCTGCTTGCACCGGAGACCTTGTGCGTTATTGCCTGGGCATTGATTTCTACCCTTCTTTTGATCCGCCGTACAGCGGCGGCTTATCGTTTGCATTGTTTTTTACGCACCGGACAGCCCGCACCCGATGCGGTGGCTGCCGTGGTGCAGAATGTTTCCACGCGCATTGAACTGAACGAATCACCCGCGTTGCGCATGGTCAACGTGACCTCTTCACCCTTTGTTTCTGGAATCTTTCGCCCGACCATTGTCATTCCCGAATCGCTGACAGGCGAGCGCTACCAAGAGGATTTACCAGCGATTCTGGCGCATGAACTGGTGCATATCAAATCGTTCGATATTTTTTGGATGCAACTCTCGCAATGGCTTTCGGTTTTCTTCTGGTTCCACCCGTTGGTTTGGGACATGCGCCGCTCGCACAACATGGCGTGCGAGCAGGTGAGCGATAGCGTGGCGGCGGAATTGTCGGGGGGTGCGCCGTCCTATTCGCAAGCCTTGGCGAGGACGTTTGTGGACCTGGTGGTGGATGTGCAGCGCCCGGTGGAAATGCCGCTGTTGCGCCCGGCTGAGATCATGGTGCGTCTGGCGCGTCTGCGGCGTGGACTTTCGGCACAGGCCTTACGGCAGAGTTGGGTAACCGTGGCGGTTTTTATTGCAACCCTCGGATTGGCTGTGGTGGGATGCGTGCAGTTGACTTCACGGTCGGACGGTACAAGCGCCCAGGGGAAAATGCTGGCTCTGAATTCCGATGTGGTTCGGTTTGATCAGGACGAGGCGGAATGCGAAATTACTACCTGTACGCTGGTGATGCGGTTGCAAAAAGATAGCCAGGATGTGTGGGTGGATTTGGATGTGGCTTTTGATATCCGCAAGGGAAACAGGACCGATAGTTTTCGAAACGTGTGGGATAATGAGGTGGCGGATTTCAGTTGCACCGATGACAATGGCAATGCGCTGGAAACAAAAATTGACCACTCATACGGGAAAAACAATCTGGTGTGGTATTTTGTAGATAAAACGGCCCGGCGACACCGTTCCCTTGTGCACTTCCGCATTCTCAACGTGCTCAAACAAGAAAATGGTCGGACGGTGTTGGATGTGGGCTGGGCGGGTATGTACCGCAGTCCCGTGCGTCGTTTTGAGGTCAACGTGATTTTCCCGGAGGGCATGAACCCGAATGTGGTGCGCGTGTTACCGACCGAATATGCGTACACGAAGCAGAAAATTGGCAAGTTGTGGGTGGTGCATCAAGAACAAATACCGCTCAAGATCGCGCCGTATCGGCTGGAATTCACTGCGCCCGCGGTGGGTGACAAAGTAATTTAATTCCACCCCTTTAACCGCAGAGACTCCGAGATACAGAAAACGGCAAAGACGCCTTCAAGTTACACCCCTCTGGTAATTTATAATCAGAAGGCGTTATTCCTCACCCAACATTTCATCCAGCGCACGAATCACCTGCTCGGTGGAAATGCACTGCATCTGATGGTCGGGGGGTAATCCAACGCGTTCTTCCGGGGTCAAATCCCAAGTGCATCCACGCACCACGCAATGACGGCGGGGATTATGCAACGCGCCCCATTGCCGTTCATCGCTGGGGCCAAAAAGCGTGAGCGATGGGGTGTCCATGAAAACCGCTAAATGCTTTGGCCCATTGTCCGCACACACCAACAGGCGCGCGTGGCTGATCCACAAAGTCATTTCGCGAATGCTCAACTGGCATTCAATATCGCACTGCACTCCGGAGAGTGCTGCAATGGCCCGGCAATATTCTTCCTCGGCAGCCGCCCCGGTAAAAACGGGAATGAGGTGGTATTCGCGAACCAGGTGACGCACGATTTTAGCCCACCGATCCACAAGCCAGCGTTTGTTTTCGCTATGCGTGCCCGGAGCGAGCAGAACGAAATTGCCCGCATCCAACCCGCGTGATTTCAGCGTGTCGTCTACCGCTTCCATTTCCTCGGGCAAGAACCCCAGTGGGGACTCAGTAATCCTGCCCTTAAACCCCGCTTCTGTGAAGAGACGTCCCAAATGGACGGTTTCATGTTGCCCTTCGGGTTTTGGCAAACGTTTGTCCGCACGATCGCACCACCATTGGGAGGAAAACCCGGTGTTGCGACCGAAAGTAACCACGCGGGCGCGTCGAACGGAATACAAGGGTGCGGGGGAATATTTGCGAAAGTACGGAACCAAGATAAGGTCAGGACGAAAGTTCCGAATCAGGTTTTTAACCGTTTTGTTATCGCGGCTGAGTAACAGCAACTGATTAATGGCGGGATCGTGACGAAAAACCGCCTCACCAAACTTATTAGTAAGAAGTGCAATGTGGGCGTCAGGACGGCTGGATCGGAGGCCGGTTAAGAGGGGATGGAGTAAAACCGTCTCTCCCAGATACCCCGATGCGGCAATTAAAATACGGCGTTCTGTAGGGGTGGGGGAGCGACGCGGCCGGATAACCCGCAACAAAAAAATCCCAATTTTCCGCAAGAGACGAATTGCACACACGGAAGTCGCAAAAACAAGCCGGATAACAAAGGCGTAGAAAAAAGCCAACGCTCCGAGCCAGAAACCTTTTTGATGAATACACTCTCGCCATTGTGCTATTTGTCGCCACAGGCATACGATATGCCAGGTCGCCTCACGCCAAGGAGATACTGGCCCGCTCCAAATTCCTAAAACAAAATGAAAAGGAAATGCCAAAAATTCATCCATTGCTGATTGGAGAAAAGTCCATTCTGGCTGGTACCGCTGGTGCGCGCGGCCGTCTGCCCACGCGTTACGCAATAGGGCAATGAATTTCAGGCGATTGGGAGAGATGCTGCGCTGGACACGGATATCGCAATTAAAAACCACACGCCGTCCCTGATGTCGCAGCAATCGCCACAGGCGAGAATCCGCGCGAACATCTTCGCCTTCTTGCGCAGCAGTTTCCAACAACGGTTCCTTCTGCAAAAGAGCGCGTACCGCTGCCCAATTCGATAGGAGTGCATACGGGACGGTGCTGGACTTTTTCGTCGCATCCTCCGTTGGCTGCAAACCAACCAGTGTGGTCATTCCTGGGTGCCACCACCACGGTTGTGGTATCTCGCCAGTCGATTCCACTGGGCCACCAACCGCTTCCCCCCCCTCGCATGCCGCCGCTTCAATGCGTCCGATCCAGTCGGGAAAGGGCTTACAATCTCCCAGGGTAAAAGCAGCCCAATCCCCTTGTGCTTCTTGCACGGCAAGCAGTCGTGCAGCACAGAAATTTGGAGCAGGGCTTTCTAAATGGCGCAACGGAATACGAAGCGAGACATGAGAAATGCGTGCAGCGAATTCCGCAACGGCATTCAGAGTGATCACTAATATCTCATCAGGCGGTCGAGTCTGATTGGCGAGCGACAGGAGGCAAGCGGGTAAATTTTCCAGCATGTCGTTATCGCACAAGACGATAGCAGAGATTTGAAGGTGGCGGGAAGTGAAGGCACGCGAATACATG
>DNPO01000204.1:0-1585 GCA_003501375.1 Candidatus Sumerlaeota bacterium
CGTCGTAGTCCGCCGGATACCGCTGTGCGACCGTCAGAGCTTCGCGTCCCCCTTGAGAATTACCGACGTAGTAATTGAAGCGAGGTGTTTCACCATAGACGCGTTTCAAGATAACCATCACGGCGTCGTGCGTTTTTTTCATCTGCATGTAGCCAAAGTTTTGAATCACTTCATCATTGAGCGCCCAGTCGTTGGGGCCCATCATCTGATGCCCCGAGTCGCTCCCATAACGTACATAGCTAGCCGTGGGCGAATTGGGATGCTCACCCGACAGCATGGGTACCATTCCATTAAAACCACCACCACCCTCTTGTATTGCCCGCCGACTCCAACTAGCCGGAAGCAGAACGCGGAAATTAATGGGCTTTGATTTTGGATCCTTGGGTGCAATGGACCCGTCGATTACAACACAAGCAACCGACTTGTTCGTGGCATCAAACCAGTGCGGCGGCGACAGAGTTACTCCGCTCACAGGCTCGCCAATCTCGGAAGCCGGGATGGAAGTTCCCACCTTTTCCACCGTAACATCGGCGACCGTAATGACACGATTTTCCGCGGCCGCAGGCAATTTCGATCCCGGTGCGGGAATCGGCTCAGCCGCACCTGCAGTAAATGGTAACGCAAGTCCCGCCAGCAGAAGATATGGTGCGAGAATTGACAGTCGGTTCCTTCTTTTTCTTGCTAAAACATTGGTTTCCATAGCAAACAGTTCCTTTGGTTTGTCATCAGTCATACAAGATTGCTTTTGAGTGGTATCCACTGGTGCGAGGTCGGGCGATGCCCCAAAAACGGGTTGCGGGGATGGGATACTTGATTCCCTCCTGTTATAATGTTCTCCGTTACCCAGCGCCCGATTGTGTAAAAATAAACCAATCATGTCAAGGAGAATGGTTGGGGTATTTGGATGCCCCTCAATCCTTCACGTCAAAGAGTAATCAGCCACAAAGAACGCAGAGAACACAAAGAAAAGATAATCGTATTTTTGTCACCTCAGTTTTATCAGTCCCTTCCTCAATCTTTGTGTTCTTTGCGTTCTTTGTGGCTATTGGGGGGAAGCGGTGAAGGATTAAGGTGGACGCCATTTCCCGTCAAAAAAAACGAACCACACAAAACAGCGCCGATGTGCCGTCTTGTGTGGTTCGTAATCCGGTGAAAAATGTAAAATGGGATACTACTGGCAGCGTTCATCCATGAATTTTTACTTTTTAGATTCTTTCGACGGCTCCGTGTCCGCATACGTGAATGACAGTTCGGCTAATTGAATGGAATTTGCAGCGCCACCCTTGTTAGCCGTGACGTTCAAACGATAGGCATTGTAGGCCGCCGGGGCGCTGACGGAATACGTCTTGGTCATCCGGCGTTTCTCGAAAATTTCGCCCTTCTTTGTATCCAACGTCGTCCAGTTTGTCCCATCGTTCGACCCTTGGAACTCCCAGTCCATTGGGTCACGTTCTGGCGCGTCATTCGCGCTGGTCAGTTTATACCCTGAGACGGTCCTCATATCGCCCTTGGGAAACTGGTATTGCAACCACCCGGTTGCGCCATTCACGTTGGTATACCATTTACTGTTCGGATTACCATCGAA
>DNPO01000204.1:1808-2690 GCA_003501375.1 Candidatus Sumerlaeota bacterium
GTTGCGCCATTCACTTTGGTATACCATTTAGTTTTCGGATTGCTGTCGAAGGCCTGTTCGGCACCTTCGCCGGTCTTCTCGGCGCTCGCCTTGGCATAGCCATCGGGTGTCAGCGTGGGGATCGTTCCTGAGAAGGTCAGTTTGATCGCGTAAGCCGACGCGCTATAAGGCGACTGGGGTGGCATAGTGATCTTTAACCCGGTCTTATCCTGCGCGTGCGTGTCGAGTGCAATATACTTGCCGGCTTGTTCACCCAATAATTCAACCTTTTTCAAAGAACTCAGGTCAATGCGAGAGGATTTCAGAGTTTGGAGATTTAATTGAGCGCCGTCACCCGGCCAGTCCAGCACGATAGCGTACAACGTATTGTTCGCTACATTCCGGGTAAACCGAATATCCTGCTTTGTCCCCCTGACCGGGGCGGTAAAAGCCCCGCCACCCATGTGCGTGGGGCCTTCGCCGTAAACAGTCCAGGCGCGGGTAGAGTAAATCGATTCACCAAACTTCTTCAGCCAGTCTCCCATTCCCAGGAGAATATCTTTCTGGGCCTGAGGAATCGTACCGTCGGGTTTGGGGGAAATATTGAGGAGCAGATTGCCATTCTTGCTCACTTTGTCGATCAGCGAATGGATTTCCTGCGTCACGGTATAATACTTCATCCCTTCGACATAACACCAGCTGCTTGGGCTGACCGTGTCATCGCTCAACCAGTAGAAGGGGGTTACATTGCCCGGACCGCCCCGCTCGTAATCCAACACGGCGGAGTCGTGGTTCATTTGTCCCTCTTTAACCGCCACCACAACCTCCTTTTTCAACGAGATTGCCTGGTTGTAATAATTGGCGAGGAAATTCAGGATATTCTTGTCGCCCACCCATTTATCG
>DNPO01000120.1 GCA_003501375.1 Candidatus Sumerlaeota bacterium
GCGATTCCCAACACGCGCAACGAATTTCCCGCGTTTAACTGGTTGCTGGGCGATTTGCACGCGCATGCGACGGGCTTTTTGTTCCTGCTGCTCGCGCTGTGTTTGCTGGCGAATTTACAGCGCATGCGGGAGATGGAAGCGCCCGCGTGGTTGGGGCTGGCGTGGTCGGAACTTTGGGCATGCGCGTTGCTGACAATCACGTTATCCGCCATGTGGATGACGAACAGTTGGGACGTGCTGGTGCTTGGCTTGCTGGGCGCGGCGTGGATCGGAACCGAGTCGTACCGTAAATTCACCTGGAGCGAATTCATCAGCGAGGAAGTGCAGGGGCTGGTTCTCTGGGGCATTGCGGGCATTCTGGCGATCAAAGTTTTTTCCCTCTTTTTCAGCCACAATATTGCGATGCCGCTGATGTTTGAACACAACGAAAAACTGGCGGGTTTGCCTGCGCCGCTTTCCGCACTGGGTGCAGTGGGGCTGGTGCAAAAGGGCATGTACTCGACAATAACGGACTGGTTCAGTTTCTGGGGGCTGTTTGCCGTGGCGCTGCTGATTGCATTGGTCGGACGCGCCTTTAAAAATTCTGTGCGCGACTGGGCGAACTCGCCTCTGCTCGCGCTGGGCACGTGCGGTTTGCTGGGCGCGGTACTCCTGGTGCATACCTGCCCGAATCTGTCGCGGGTGGGGCTGTTGTTAGTCGTCACGCTGCTGCTCGGCAAGGTGTATGTCATGCGCTCGCTTTCGTGTGACACGCTGGAACCCGCGATGCAGTGGGCATGGATACTGGGCCTGGTCGCACTTGTCTTTCAGATCATTCCGGAATTTTTCTATCTGGACGACCCGATCGGCTCGATGGATTCACCCGAGGGACTTGCGTTGCAACGCTACAACACCGTGTTCAAATTATACTATCCCGCATGGGGGCTGTTAGCGTTGGCGGTGGCTATCGCGTGCCGGAATGTGTTCCAAAGTAAGGTTTCAGCATCGGATGCGTTCAATGCAAAGGCGCGGTGTTTTTCTTTTTGGCCCTCGGCGTCGCTGGTTGCGTTGTTGTGGTTGATGATTGCGGGCGGGC
The DNA here is from genome assembly GCA_003501375.1 of Candidatus Sumerlaeota bacterium. GTDB lineage: Bacteria > Sumerlaeota > Sumerlaeia > UBA8349 > UBA8349 > UBA8349. Next base: position 1,076 of record DNPO01000120.1, read on the forward strand.
TGTATCCGGCGTTAGGGATTGCGAATCGACTCGCTACCAGCGCGGATCGTGCGCAGGATTGGGCTGCAGCGCAACCCACCAAAACCGATAATCATTTTTTCTATGGTACGCTCAACGCGCTGGGGTTTATGCGTTTGCCGCAATACCAGGCGGGCGATGATCTTGACTTGGCGCTGTGGATGCGTGATAACTTGAAAGGTTCTGGCGTGTTGGCGGAAGCATCCGGCGCGTCGTACTGCATGACCGCGCGTTATTCCGCCATCACGGGAATTCCATGTGCGTTGGGCTGGGAAAGCCACGAAGCGCAATGGCGTGGGAAGTTTTTTTCGCAAGAGATTTACTCCAAACGTGTTACGGCGTTGAAGCAGTTATACGAATCCGAAGACCTTTCCGCCAAACGCGCTGCCTGCCGCGAACTGGGCGTGCGCTGGGTGGTATTGGGCGGGCTGGAGCGTGAACGGTACGCGCAGGCGGGATTGGAAAAAATTGCCGAACTCGGCAAGACGTTGAAGCAAGTAGGAAAAACCACAGTGGTCGAAGTAGGAGAAAACCCATAAGGTTCATTAAAAGAAGAGGACAGGTATCATGCGAGAATTATCCGTGGCGACGATTGCCACACATCTGGAAATCCTTATTAATCAGGCCAGTTTCAATTTGGGAGAGCGCGAACTTTGTGCGCTACGTGAGGCTCAAGCACGTGAAAGCAGCGCATCCGGTCGGGCGATTCTGAGCGAATTACTGCAAAACGCGGACATTGCGCGTCTGGAAGGGCGCCCACTTTGTCAGGACACGGGCGTTGCATTGGTTTTCCTCGACATTGGGCAGGACGTCCACATCGTCGGGGGCGATTTGCAGCCCGCCATTTACCGCGCTGTGCGTAATGCTTACCAGGATAACTACCTGCGCAAGAGCATGGTGGAGCATCCGCTTGCGCGTAAAAATACGGGCGATAACAACCCGCCCATTATTCACATCCGTATTGTGCCCGGCGAACAGGTGCGCATGCGCTTTGCTGCAAAGGGTGGCGGTTGCGAAAATATGTCGCGCATTGGGATGTTGACGCCGTCCGCAGGGCGCGAGGGCGTGATGGATTTTATCGTGCGCACGGTTTGCGAAGCGGGCGGCAATCCTTGCCCGCCGGTAGTCGTTGGGGTAGGCTTGGGTGGTAATTTTGAAAAGTCGGCCATGCTCGCAAAAGAAGCGCTGATGCGCCCCCTGGGTGATCATGCCGAGCGCGAGGATGATGCCGAGATGGAACGCGAGTTGTTAGCGCGTATCAATGCGGAAGGGCATGGGCCGATGGGACTGGGCGGTACGACTACCGCGCTGGCCGTGCATGTCATTTCGCACCCGTGCCACATCGCATCTCTGCCCGTCGCTGTCAACATCGACTGCCACAGCCACCGCCATGCCGAGGTTATTCTTTAAGGAGAGAATCATGTCAGAACCTATTAAGTTAACAACTCCGCTGACGGAAGATCAAACGCGCGTCCTCCGCGCGGGCGATCAAATCCGCATCAGCGGCGTAGTCTATACCGCGCGCGACGCCGCGCACAAACGCCTGGTCGAGTTGCTCGATCAAAAACAACCCCTGCCGTTTGATATGGATGGCGCGATTATTTATTATGTCGGCCCCACGCCCGGGGCGCCCGATCAGGTTTTCGGTGCAGCCGGCCCGACCACCAGTTATCGCATGGATGCCTACGCACCGCGCTTGATTGCGCTGGGTTTGCGTGGCATGATTGGCAAAGGCAATCGCTCGCCCGAAGTGGTCGATGCGATGAAACAACACGGCGCGGTGTATTTTGCCGCTACCGGAGGTGCGGGCGCTTTGCTGGCCAAGTGCATCGTCAAGTCGGAAACCGTCGCGTGGGACGATCTGGGGGCGGAAGCGCTCCGTCGCCTCGAAGTGGTGAACTTTCCCGTTGTGGTTGCCATTGATGCCGAGGGCACTTCGCTCTACGGCAATCAGGCAATGGAATAAAAAACAAAAAAAGACATCCACAGATTACACAGATTTCACAGATTACCCCCATTTACTGCTTTAAAAACTTCGGGAGTTGTCTTTAATCTGTGTAATCTGTGAAATCTGTGGATAGTCAGTTCTATGGACCCTTTAACCTTTCACCTTCTTGAGTTCCCCGCCGTGCTGGAATACCTGGCCGCAATGGCCGTGTCACCCGCCGCAAAAAACGAGATCACGGAAACCTGCCCGTGGACAGACCTCGCTACCATCAATCGTCATTTCGACGCCGTGATGGAAGTACTCGGGCTGCTCGACACAGGCGGCGATCTGCCGCTCAACGGCTTCGACGATTGCGAAGAATTGATCGCGCGACTGGGCGTGCCCGGCGGAACGCTCGACGCGGCTGATTGGTTGCGCCTGCGCGGTTTCCTTCAAACAACCGCTGAAGTTTACAAAGCCGCGAAACTCGCCCACGAACGCCTGCCCGTTTGCTGGCGCTCGCTGGAGTTGCTCGACCCGCTCCACCCGTTGGCGGCGGAGATTCACCGCGTGTTTGACGAGGATGGTCAGGTGCGCGATTCCGCCAGCGATGAACTGCGAGCCTGTCGCGCAAAAATCCGCCGTCTCGAAAAAGATGTGGATAAGGTAATCGAACGCATCCTCACGAAGCACTCCGATATTTTATCCGATAACTTTTGGACCGTGCGCGGGGGACGGCGTGTGCTGCCTGTCAAGGCTGGTTCACGCGGACGCCTGCCGGGTATTGTGCATGACGTTTCCGGTTCGGGCGAGACGCTGTTTATCGAACCGCTGGAAGCGGTCGAACCCGCGAACATCGTGGCGGAAGAGCAGAACCACGAACGCGAAATCATCTTTCAAATTTTAGCGGAGTTAGCCCGGCATGCCCGCGAACATGTGCCCGCGTTGCTGTCCAATCGCGAGACACTGGTGCAAACCGATTTGTGGCGAGCGCGTGCGCGACTGGCGCATCGGCACGCGTTGCATCGTCCCAATCTCAGCCCGGACAAGCCGCTGCATCTGATGGTGGCGCACCACCCGTTGCTGTACTTCCGCAACCGCGACCGTAGCGTACCGCTCAGCATGAAGTTGGATGCGGAAAACCGCGTGCTGCTCATCACCGGCCCGAATACCGGCGGTAAGACCACCGCGTTAAAAACTGTCGGGTTGTTATCGCTCATGGCGCAGAGCGCCATTCCCATTCCGGCGGGCGTTGATTCCACCCTGCCGATTTTCCGTCAGGTGCTGGCCGAAATCGGGGATGAACAAAGTGTCTCGGCGGGACTCAGCACGTTCTCCGCGCACATCCGGCGCATCTCGTGGATACTGGCGCATTGCGCCGGGCAAGCCTTGGTGCTACTTGATGAGTTAGGAAAGGCAACCGATCCCCTGCAAGCCGGAGCGCTCGGACGCGCCGTGCTGGAGGAGTTGGTGCAGCAGGGCGCGCTTACGCTCGTCACCACGCACTTGCCCACGCTCAAGGATTGGGCGCACGATGCGCCGCACGCGCGCAACGCGTCCTACAGCCTCGACCCGCGCACCAGCCGTCCGCAGTACATGATGCACATGGATCAGCCTGGTATCAGCGAAGCATTCACCATTGCACTGGCCGAAGGCCTGCCTAAAAAAGTGGTGGACGCAGCCCGCGAACAGATGCCGGAGGAAGAACGCAAACTCTCCGAGTTGTTGGGATCCCTCCAAGAGAAGGAAGGATCACTTCAACGCGAATTGCAAAAAGCCCGCACTGCGCGTGAACAGGCTGACCGCGACCGTGCGGACTTTTTAAAGCAACGCGTCGATCTCGACAAGCGCAAAGCCGAGATGGACTTGCACCTGGAAGCGAAGTACAAGGAACTGCTCGACAAGGCGCGGTCTGACATTGAGAAGCGCATTGCCAACCTGCCATCGCGTCAGGCGTTGGCGCAGATTCGCGAGGAAATTCGCAAGGATCAAAAACTCGCGGAACGCCGCTTGGAACACATCCAAGCGCGGGAAGAAAAAATTCTGCGCTCGGCCAAAGCGCCCGCTGCCGCATCCGAACGCCCGTGGGAACCCGTGGTGGGCGACTGGGTGCGCGTGGGAAAAGGCAATCAGGATGGGCGCATCGAAAGCCTTGATGAAGATCGCGGACGCGCCAAAATTTCCATTGGCAGCCTGACGGTGGATGCGATGATCAAAGACCTGAAGCCCACCACCGCACCGCCCGATTCCACGCAATCCGCCTGGAGCGGCGCACGGTATCTGTCCGTGGGCGTGGTCGAGGCTGTCCCGCAGGAAATTGACCTGCACGGTTGGCGCGTGGCGGAGGCGCTCGACGAGATGGATCGCTATCTCGACCGCGCGGTGCTTAACCACATGCAGCAAGTGCGTGTTATTCACGGGCACGGCACCGGTGCGCTCCGCAACGCAATCCACGAAGAACTCCGCCGCCATCCGCACGCGCGATCCTTCCGCCTCGCCGACCTGCGCGAAGGCGGCCCGGCGATTACCATTGTAACGCTGAAATAGGAAATAAAAATGCGCGACTGTTGAAGAATTAGGGCAGGTCAGTCAAATGAGACCGACCTGCCCATTTTTGTTTTTGCGCTTCCCCTTGACAAACCGCCCAAGATTTGCAACAATTTCGCAATTGTTAGAGCGAATTCTTTTCGCGCGGAAGGCGGTTGCGTCATGTTCAATCTTTTACGGTATTGTAAAACAGGCGTTGTATGTCTCACAGCCACGTTCATTTCGTTTACAACAATGGCCTCGGCTGCCACATCCAACACACTGGGTTCGACTGCGATAACAACAACCAGTGCATCCACAAGCCCGTCCTCCACTACGCTGGCGGATCAGGTAATTTTCCCGCTGAAATACCGTGGCTGGAACGAGGATGACCCAGCACTATTCCTGGGGAAAACGGCAAGTTACGTGGGAGATTTGCAAAAAACGTCTGAGACGGTTTTTACCAAAGGATTGAAGTTGGATGCGCCGCAGGTACGTTATTATGAAGTCTCAGCCTTGCCCCAATCCCCCCAGATTGCGCTTACCTACAACGCACAAGGCAAACCTACCGCGCTTTACATGGATTTGAACGGCAATGGGAAATTGGATGAGGGAGAAAAAATATTGCCCTGTGTAAAACCACTGTGGGGAAAAAACGCAGTTGGGTTTATTACCCCAGATTTCGAAATGCAACTCGCAGGTAAAACATTTCCCTACCGCCTGGCCCTCCACCAAGGATCGTATCAGCATAACAATTCTATCAGTTGGCAAACCGCCTGCGCTTTGGAAGGCTCGGCAAAACTGAAAAGTCAGGATGTTCGCTTATTATTGTTAGACCCGGAGTTCCCCGATCTATTTGGGAATTATTTTGCTGAGGGCCAGAGTAAACTTTGCTTGATCGTGCCATCCGTTGATTCCGCGGGTAAAAAATCCAACAAGCAATTTCACCAATACTTGGGTCATTTGCTTACCGGTGATCGCGAATATTACGACCTCCGTTTTTCCGATGATAATAAAAGCATTATCCTGACTCCCAATACCTTGCCCATGAGTTCGCTTCAGGTGACGGTAGCCGGTTCCTCCAAAATGAAAACTCTGTACGAGTCCATCCAACTCACCGCTGCTACCCAAAGCGATAACCACGCATCCATTGAGGTCAAAGACGACAAACCCATTGACCTGCCCGCCCAGGCGTATAAAAAATTGTTTATGATGTTTCAGTATTGGGAAGGGGCGGGCGAGCATCCGGGATATGATGCCGATTACTGGCAGGTTAGCATTCAAACGGTGAAAAATTTGGATATTATGCCAAATCAGGTTGTTTTGCTGGAGTTTGGGAGTCCCAAATTATCAGTACAGACCTTCAATGGAGTGCCTTACGGTAGAGGAAGTCAGCCTCAAAGGAGTTTCCACCCAGGCGACCCTGTTTTCCTGAGTGTTTCAACCGTAGGGAAACAGGGGGAATTGTACTCCTTTATCGCTCGATGTCATGGGCAGACGCGTCAATTCGATCTTCCTTACCGGGTTCTCAACGATGTTGGCACGGTAGTTACTTCCGGCACGATGTCTTTAATGAAAGGCACACGCTGGGAAACGACCAACGTTGCCCCCGGAAAATACACCGTGATCGTGGAACAAGAAACCGGCCCGCTCGCGGGAAAACTCGAAGCGAAGTTGGACATCGTTATAGAAGACGCGGTGGTAGACAAACAGAAACACTAAAAAAAGGCGGTTGCGTCATGTTCAACTATTCGCAGAGGTTTAAATCCAATGTTGCCGGGTTTACAACCGTGCTGATTTTGATCGTCGGATTGGAGTGCAACGGGGCGCAGGCAGGCGAAAGCGCAAACAAAAAAACACCACCCACCAACAATCCCGTGAGTCAAGCGGCAGCCCCGGCTGGGCAAGTGGTTTTTCCGCTGAAATACACCAGTTGGGTGGAAGGCGAACGGGAGGGTGTGAATAGTATAGACTCAACCCAGTTCGTAAAAAGCCCCTGCACCTCTTTTACGCTGGGGTTAAAACTGACCGCTCCTCAGGTCATTTACCCCGTCGTTCCCTGCCTGAAAGATTCGCCACTAACAGCGGTGGAGTGTGATGAAACAGGCAAGGCGCTTACCCTCTATATTGACCTGAACACAAATGGCAAATTGGACGAGGGAGAGCGAATCTCTGCCGATGCAACAAAGGATACCCGGAATACCAAGCGAATATTTTCGACTCCAGATTTTGAAATCCATCGCGATGGAAAAACATTTTCCTACCGTTTGGGCGCCACGCAATGGGTAGCAAGTGACAAAAGACCTCAGTTTGACTGGAAAGTTTTGTGCGCACAGGAGGGCGTAGCAATGCTGGAGGGTCAGGAACGACGCTTGACCATTTTCGACACACGAGCGGGGGAAGGGAATTATACGGCGTATCATCAGTGTTGCGTTATTCTGGACAAAGTTACCAGCACCGAAAAAAATCATCCGTACCAGATATTGAGTAGTCTGATACGGGTGGATAACCAGTATTATGATGCGCATTTTTCCGAGGATAAGAAAAATTTCATTTTAACTCCAAATCTTCTGCCACAAGGTTCTTTGCAATTATCGGTTGTCAGCGTCCCGCATCTGAAAACAAAAACTTCTGCCATAGGACTCTCGGGAGGCGAAAATAACGCGATTGCACTGAATCTCTTGAATGAACAGGGGAAACCGATAGACCTGCCTGCGATGACATATCGCTTTGACTGCGCCTTAACCTATTGGTCAGACACTGTTGGAACGGACTAAGGGCCTGCAACCCCGAAGGACCGCTGGCAATGCGATATTACAGGCAATTTGGAAATATTACCTCGGCAAATTACATACGCGGAATTCGGGAAAATAAAATTGGTTGCCAACCTCCGCAAAAAAGGAGATCAAGGTGAGGATAGCGCTACCACTCGGACAACCTTTTGCAAAGGTGATACGATTGTTCTATCCTGCATTGGAGAAGGAAAAATGGGAGAATTTTATGACGAATTCACCCGCGGCGATGCAGAGGTTTGTGGCACCTATTGCATTCTCAATGCAGCCAACGCGGTGGTTGCATCCGGGAACTTGTCGGATGGTGAGGAAGAAAACGTTTGGAAAACTCAAAACGCGACGCCCGGAAAATACACCATAATCATGGAGCAGGAAACCGGGCCGCTCGCGGGAAAACTCGAAGCGAAGTTGGAAATCACCATCGAGTAGCGCAGCATGCAGGAACTCCTCATTGTTTAGTTCAGCAATTTTTCACGACAACACCCGATACCCAGCAAGATCGAACCACGGAAAACAGGGAGTACACGGAAAAATCACTACTGTTGGTATTTTTTCCGTGTGCTCCGTGTTTTCCGTGGTT
>DNPO01000221.1:0-1147 GCA_003501375.1 Candidatus Sumerlaeota bacterium
ATACGTTGCTGACCATTGGTGACGGTTTGGTTTCGCAGATTCCGTCGCTGATCATTTCCACCGCTGCCGGTATGGTGGTTACGCGTGCATCCAACGAATCGACGCTAGGCGAGAGCATGACGCAGGAACTGATGTTGCAACCCAAGGCGCTTACCGTTGCCGCCGCCATTTTGTTGGTCTTCGTCGCCGTGCCCGGTATGCCCAAGGTTCCCTTCCTTCTGATCGCCGGCATTATCGCTTACACCGCTTACACCGCACGCCAGGGCGTCAAAACCCGCGAACTGGTCAAGGTCGAAGCGGCTCAGGCCAAGCAGGCCGCTTCGGTAGCCCCCCCGGCGGAAAGCGAAGTGCTGGAATCGATCCTGACACCCGATATGATTTCGCTGGAAGTGGGCTACGGGCTGATTCCGCTGGTGGACGCGGCGCAGTCAGGTGAATTGCTCGAACGCATCAAATCGCTTCGGCGTCAGTTCGCGCTGGATATGGGCTTCATTGTTCCGCCCATCCATATCCGCGACAATCTGGAACTCAAGCCAGGTGGGTACTCGATTTTGGTTAAGGGCGGCGAAGTGGCAGGTGCGGAGCTGATGGCCAATCATTTGCTGGCAATGAATGCGGACGATCAGTCGGCCAATCCGCTGGGTGGTATCCCGACCGTCGAGCCAGCGTTCGGATTGCCCGCCGTCTGGATTCCCGAACGCGAACGCGAACGTGCGCAAACGCTGGGTTATACCGTGGTCAATCTGTCCACCGTGGTCGCCACGCACCTGACGGAAATTCTGCGCCAGTACGCCCACGAAATTTTGACGCGTCAAGAAACACAGAAGTTGATCGACTCCGTCAAGAAGAAGTACCCAAAAATTATCGAAGGGGTCGTGCCGGAAATCATCGACCTCGGGACCATCCAAAAAGTGTTGCAAAACCTGTTGCGCGAACGCGTTAGTATCCGCGACCTGCTCAGCATTATCGAATCGCTAACCGATCATGCACCCGAGACGCGTAACGCGGAAGTGCTGACGGAGTTTGTTCGTTCGTCGCTTGCGCGTACCATTACCAAGCAGTATATGACCGCAGATGGGCGCATCTATCTCATGATGCTGGATCAGGAAATAGAACAGGCGTTGTCCCGCGCTACGCAGCAGACCGA
>DNPO01000221.1:1478-7442 GCA_003501375.1 Candidatus Sumerlaeota bacterium
GGTATCGAACAATTCAATTTGGTACAGGCGCAACCGGTTATCGCGTGCTTACCGAGTATTCGGATGCAGTTGCATAAGTTGACAGAGAAGTTCTTCCCCAATTTGGTGGTGTTGTCACACAATGAAATTTCCCCCACGGCGCAAATTGAGTCGATTGGAATTGTGAAGTTGGGGTAGCGAGAAAGACGCAGTTTTTGGAGTGCTTTTTGGAAGGAAGGCAACGCTCATGCAAATCAAAAAATTCTACGCACCCAGCCTCCCTGCCGCCATGCGCGACATTCGCAAAGCGCTGGGGCCGGACGCCGTTATCATGTCCACGCGCTACCTGAGCACGGATGACGTTGCCATCCTTCAACAAAATACCAACGCACGCGTAGAAGTTACCGCCGCGCGCGAAACACCCGAAAGCACCATGCCGGTTTACACCGGTTTTGATCGCGAACTGTCCCCCACCGCCCGCGTGCTTCAGCCCCATCGCGAACAAGCGCCGTTGCCGCCTGCCAATCCCGCTGCGGAACCGAAAACCGCGCGTCAGACACCGCTGCTGGCGCGCTACACAGAGATAGCGAGCACGCCGTTGGGGGGGAGTTTTGCCACCCCCGCACCTACGCTCAAAGCGCATAGCGTTCCTCAGCCACCGCAGCCCATTGAAACACCACGGGTTGCCGCCGCTCCCAGTCCAGAAAAAACCATTGCTGCACCATCTGCAGCACCGACAACTGCGCCGCGCAAAGCCCTCCACCATCCCGATTTGCGCACCATGATTCGCCTGCGTAATGCAGGAAAACCTCTTCAGACTCCCACGCCGGTCAAACAACTCGCTCCCGAGGAAGCCGTGCGCGCGCGCCCCTTTACGCCACCGCAGCATCCGGCGAAAACCGCTCCATCGCAGTTGGAAGAGGAAGTTGCGCAACACCCGCAACATCCTTCGGCCTTGAAGCCTTTGTTAAAAGAATTGCGTGCGCTGAACGATGCGCTGGGTGAATCGAAAAAAGCAGCATTCGAGGAAGCCTCCCTGCCTGCGTTTACCCGCAAGGCCACGTTTCCGCTTGCCGCTCAGTTACGGCACGAAGGAGCCTCGCTCCTGGCTTCCGACGCTGTGCAGAAATGTTTCGAGAAACAGGGCGTGGACGATGTGTTAACACACCGCATTCTGTCGCGCCTGTACCACGCGCAGACACGTCGCGATGCCGGGCCGTATAAACCCGGCACGGCTCTCCACCACGATCCCAACGTTAAGGGTACCTTTGAACGGTTGGTTAAAACGATTCAGGCCTTCACTCCGTCGTCCCGTGTGGCCGCACCCCGTCGTCGCATTGCGTTGGTTGGCCCGACTGGTGTGGGCAAAACCACATCAATTGCCAAAATTGCCGCGACTTTTTCTCTGCGTGCGGGAAAGTCGGTTGCGCTGATTTCGCTGGATACCTACCGCATCGCCGCGTCGGAGCAAATCAAGACCTACGCCAAACTGCTTTCTGTTCCGATTGAAATTGCAGCAAATGGCGAGGAATTCATCGCTGCGCTGGATCGTTTTGCAAACATGGATGTGGTGCTAATTGACACACCCGGTTACAGCCCGAAGGATCAAACCGCCATTCGCGGACTGGGTTCCATGCTGCGCAAATGCCCGGAATTGGAAGTACACTTGGTAGTGCCCGCCGGACTTCGCCCGGAAGAAACCCGGCTGGTGCAGGACGGGTTTGACCCCACGCGGTACGACCATCTGATTTTCTCCAAACTTGACGAATCTGTCACCTGGGGCACGTTGCTTAATACTTGGATTTTCACCGGACATGCGGTATCTTATTTTACTACGGGGCAGCGGGTGCCGGAAGATTTGGAAACCGCCAGCATGGAGTATCTTTGTGACACACTCCTCTCGGCCCAATTGCCCTCGCACAGAAAGGTTGATTGAGGGAGCGGGACAGAGGGATAAGGGATGAAAACATAAAGAGATGAGGGCAGAGGGATGAGGGATGAAAACATAAAGGGATGAGGGCAGAGGGATGAGGGATGAAACTTCGCTGTAAGTTTCATCCCTCATCCCTCCGCCTTGCTCCCTAACAGTTTCATCCCCGATCCCCCCGCCCTTCTCCTTGCCTTTTCATCCCTCACCCCTCCGCCCTCATCCCTCTCTTTTCCCATGGATCAATCCGACACCCTACGCTCCCTTGCGCAGACCCGCGCCAACAACGCTCCGCCCACCCGCGTCATCACCGTCAGCAGTGGTAAAGGCGGCGTGGGCAAAAGCAACTTTGTGCTCAACGTCGGTCTCAGCCTGGCACGTCTGAAAAAACGCGTCTTGCTGCTGGATGCGGATATGGGCCTTGCCAACATTGATATTCTGGTCGGGTTAACCACCCGGTTTAATTTATCGCACGTCTTGACGGGCGAAAAAACTCTGGAGGAAGTCATCGTCAAAGCCCCCGGTGGCATTGATATTTTGCCCGCTGCCAGCGGGGTGGAATGGATGACCAATTTGACCCAGGAACAAAAGTTAGATTTTTTGCAAAAAATGGATGCGCTCAACGGTGTGTATGATATACTCCTGATCGATACAGGCGCTGGCATTTCGTCCAACGTCGTATACTTCAACCTGGCCGCTCAAAGTAAGATTGTTTTGGTAACCCCGGAGCCGACGTCTCTCACCGACGCCTACGCCCTGATCAAGGTGCTGCACCGTAGCCACCAGCAAAAAAACTTTGAGATCGTCATTAACCAGGTGCAAAACGAGCAGGAGGGAATCGACGTTTACCGCAACCTGACCTCCGTGGCTGATCGCTTTCTGGATGTCCGCCTCGGTTTTCTGGGATACGTTCGTAAAGACGAACGCCTCTGCCGCGCCGTTTTACGCCAGACCCCCGTGGTCGAGGCTTTCCCGGATGCGGACGTTTCCGTCGATTACCAAGCCGTTGCGCGAAAAATTACGCAGAGCAAACCCGATTTGATGGCCAGCGAACTGGGCCTTTTTTGGCGAGATTTGTTTCAACCAGCAGCACACTAACGCGATAGAAGCGGAAATCGAAGAATGCCAGGCTCCCACGGCAATCCTTACGCGCAAGAGTCCCTTCCTCCGCTGACGCTCGACGAGCGCAATCGCATGGTAGAGGACAACCTGCCCCTGGTAAAGTTTGTCGCCAGCCGCATTGCCGGGCGCCTGCCTCCGCATGTCGAACTCGACGACCTCATCAACGCCGGAGTCATCGGCCTCATTGACGCGATTGAAAAGTTTGACCCCAATCGCCAGATAAAATTTAAAACCTACGCGGAATTCCGCGTTAAAGGCGCGATTCTTGATGAATTACGCGCTCTCGACTGGGTACCCCGCTCCACGCGCCAGAAGGCCTCGCGCATCGAACGTGCCTTCTCCGAGATGGAACAGAAACTCGGACGCCTCGCCACGGATGATGAAATGGTGGAGCATTTGGGCATCACGCATGAGGAATATGACGAGATGCTGGCCGAAGCGCGCGGCATCCGACTGGTCAGCCTCGATGAACTGCATGCAGAAAACGATGAGAACTCTGAGCGGAATCTTCTGGAATTCCTGACGAATCCCGATTATATTGATCCTGCGGAAGTATTAAATCTGGAACAAGTCTACGCCATCGTCGCCGATAGCATCGACAACCTTCCAGAGAAAGAAAAATTGGTCGTGACCCTGTACTATCACGAAGAACTCACCATGAAGGAAATTGGCGAGGTCTTGGATATTACCGAGTCGCGCATCTCACAAATCCACACCAAAGCCATTCTTCGCTTACGGGGACGGCTGTTAAAAACAGTGGTGCTATAAACAAGATAAATCGGGGAGGTACCGGTATATGCCCGCCAGTTTAGATATCAAAATCCTTGTGGTGGATGACTTCGCAACCATGCGCCGCATTATCAAAAACATTCTGAAGCAACTTGGCTACAGCGACATTGATGAGGCCGATGACGGCGCTGCGGCCATTGCCAAACTCAAGTCCGCCAAATTTGATTTTGTCATCACCGACTGGAATATGCCCAACATGAGCGGCTTGGAACTGGTCAAAGCCATTCGCTCGGACGAAAACATCAAGGGCATCCCGATCCTGATGGTAACTGCCGAAGCGCTCAAAGAGAATATCATTGAGGCCGTGAAAGCGGGCGTGAACAACTATATCGTTAAGCCCTTTACTGCTGAAGTGATGAAGGAAAAGATCGACAAAGTCTTCGCGGCGTAAGAGAATGCGTTTGCGTGTTTCATCCTTTTTGTCCTTGCTGTCCTTTACGCCCTTTGGGTTGCTCAAAGGACGTAAAGGACAGCAAGGACAAAGAGGACAACTTCCATAAATTCCCCACAAAGCGCTTCATCATGGACTCCGGCAACCATCTGTTCAACAAAACCCTCTTCGAAATTTGCCAGGCCATGGGGTCTTCGCTCGAACTCAGCGAAGTCCTCACCACTATTCTCGATCTTTCCCTTCGCGCGCTCGAAGGCGATGCGGGATCGATTCTTCTTTACGAGTCCGGTTCTGACGATTTGAAAATGCTCGCGTCCCGCGGCCTGCCCCCCAAGGTTGTCAAACGCGGCCATATCAACCGCAAGGGCAGCGTTGCCGAGTGGGTCATTCAGAACGACAAGCCCGTTATTGTCAACAAACGCTCCGATATTTTCCCCGACATCAAAGATGAAGTGCCCGATGCCAGCGCGGTCAAAACAGCGCTGTGCGCTCCTCTGCACGCCAAAGGCAAAATCATCGGCGTGATTAACATCAATCGGTACGTCGCCGAAAATTCCCCCTTTGCCGAAGAAGAACTCAACCTTTTCGTCATCCTCGCCAGCCAGGCCGCTGTCTGCATTGAAAACGCCCGACTGTTCGAGGAAAACGTCAACCATGCCCGCATGGCCGCTGTGGGTCAAACGGTTGCGGGCATTTCGCATTGCGTCAAAAATATTCTTGGTGGACTCTTTGGCGGACTGGGCAATTTGGAACTCGCCTGCGAGATCAAAGACTGGACAAGCGTCTCACGCGCCCTGGCTCTGTCCCGCAGCAGCGCTTCGCGTATTTCACTCCTCGTGATGGACATGCTGGACTACACAAAGGAAAAGAAAATTCCGATTCGCCAGTGGATGTACCCGGCAAAAACCATTCAGGAAGTGTTCGACATTTGCATTTTCAAAGCGCAAACCAAACGCGCTGTTCTCGAAACAGACATTGCGATGGAATGCACGCAAATTTTCGCCGAACCAAACCAATTATTCCGTTGTTTGTTAAATCTGGTGGAAAACGCGCTGGATGCCCTGCCCCGCGAAGGTACCGTTCGTGTAATCTGCAAGCCATTGCCCACTGATGAGGCGCAGGAGATTTTTGGCGAAGACGTGGCGGACTACGGTAAAATCTGCCGCCTGTCGGTGGAAGATAACGGAAGTGGGATTGCCCCCGAGCATCTGGACCGGATTTTTGAGCCGCTCTTCAGTACCAAGGAATCCAAGGGTACCGGACTCGGCCTTGCTGTTACCAAGAAGATTGTTCTGGAGCACGGCGGTAGAATGACCGTCGAATCCACCCTCGGCAAGGGCACTGCATTCCACATGATTCTGCCGGAAATCAACCCATCTCTCGGTCCGCAAGAAGTGGTAAATCCAGAATAAATTTGAATGTCCTAAACCACTAATAAACGCTAATGCTCGCTAATAAAACATCAAAACCCCTTGATTTTAAAGGGGATTCGTCGTTTTAATGTTTGGTTTTATTAGCGAGCGTTAGTGTGCATTAGCGGTTTCCTGTTTAAGTTTTCCCATCCATGTAAGACTAACAGCTGCAAACCACTTCAGCGGGTTAAAGCATTTCGTACGGAAGTCGAGTACTGAATTCTCCTGTTCCCGCTGTACGGGTGCATCTTGCTTCCGCTACCGATACCGATACCGAGGTAATTGCAAAAGTCCGTGTTGGTATTTTGTTTTCGTCCCAGAGGGACGGTATGAATTTAGCCCGC
>DNPO01000140.1:0-874 GCA_003501375.1 Candidatus Sumerlaeota bacterium
CCATAGGGCGTATACGCCCTATGGGACTTATTAACTGCTAAACAACAACACAGGCTTAGGCCTTGTAATCTGCCACGCCCTGAGCGACCAAGTCGCCAACTTCGGTTGTGCTGAAGCCCATTTTACCAGCGGCCATAGATTTCATCTTGTTCGCGGTCAGGTCACGCACCACGGCTTCGATGGCTTCGGCAGCCTTGGGTTCGTTCAATGCCACTTCGAGCATCATGGAAACGGAGCAGATGGCAGCGAGCGGATTGATAATGTTCATGCCGGTGTATTTCGGCGCGGAACCGCCGATGGGTTCGAACATCGAAACGCCTTCGGGGTTGATGTTACCGCCAGCGGCGATACCCATACCGCCCTGAATCATAGCGCCCAAGTCGGTGATGATGTCGCCAAACAGGTTGCCGGTGACGATGACGTCGAACCACTGGGGGTTCTTGACGAACCACATGCAAGCGGCGTCAACATGGTTGTAGTCGCGCTTGATGTTGGCGTATTCCTTCGCGCCCATTTCGTGGAAGCCGCGTTCCCACAGGTCATAGAGGAACGTGAGCACGTTGCTTTTGCCCACCAGCGTTACCTGACCAATCTTGCCGTCTTTCTTGTCCTGCTCGCTGAGCCCGCGCCAGGGGGACTTGGCGTTGCGCTTCTTGCAATATTCAAAGGCGAACTTGCAGGCGCGATCCACGCCTTTGCGGGTGTAAACGCCGGTCTGCGAAGCGACTTCGTCCTGCGTGCCGTAGTGCATCACGCCGCCCATACCACAATAAATGTCCTGAGTATTTTCACGGATAACCACGAAGTCAATGTCCTCGGGCTTCTTGTCCTTGAGGGGACATTCCACGCCGGGGTAAAGTTTCACGGGGCGCAG
>DNPO01000140.1:1143-3937 GCA_003501375.1 Candidatus Sumerlaeota bacterium
TTGATGTACTGATCCAGAGCAAAACGGGCTTTCAGAAGAATGCCTTTTTCCAGAATACCGGGCTTGACGTCCGGGTGACCAATGGCGCCCAGAAGAATGGCGTCGTGCTTGCGAAGGTCCTCAATGGCGGAGTCGGGGAGAGTTTCGCCCGTGCGTTTGTAGCGCTCGCCACCGAAATCATAGGGGGTCAGATCGACTTTGAAACCGAATTTTTCCGATGCGGCTTTTAAAACCTTCACGGCTTCTGCGGTTACTTCCGGCCCGGTGCCGTCACCGGGCATTACTGCGATGTTGTGGGTCTTGCTCATGGAGCATCTCCTTATGTGAGGGGTGAGGGGATAAGGGGAATGAGGGGTGAACAACTCCTCCGCCTACTCCCAATCATCTGTTACTTACTTTTTTTGGACTTTTCGCTGCTGGGGGCTGCTTGTTCTTGAACCTGCTTTTTCACAATCGCTTCGCCCCGGAACATGTACTGTGTGTACGGGCCTTGTTTCCAACTGCCTGGAATTGGGTTTTTTTCATCCGGCACCTTACTGCGCCCATGTACTTTCAACACGCGAATGCGATGGACAGCATCCGCTCCAACCAGACGGGCGTTGGCTTGCAAATCTTCCAGCAACAGTGCTTTGGATTCCGCCGTCACCTTGGGGGTAGGGCGTGAATCCACCGAGGCTACCACTTGATAGGGGTAAGTAACCAAGTCTTCGCAAACTTCAATCGGAGCATCTTTAGGCTTTGCCGCAAGTTCCACCTTGCCAATCCGGTGATAGCCAGCATGGGGTATGGCGCAGGCAGCGCCAAGCAGCAAGAGTGTGGTCAGGAAGAGGAAGAGAGAAAGGCGATAACGCGACATGGGAAGCACCCGTTGCTTTCTGGGTTGGGGGGACGGTGATCTGCTCCACGCTTTTCCCCCAGACCTACGTCTAAAAAGTTTCTGCGAGAATGGAAAGACTGTCAACCATAATCCTTGGGGGTGCGTTTTTTTCTTCAGTTTTGCCCCAACTTTCCCCATACTAACCCCATGCGATTTTCCCTCAAACAATACAGCACGCTTCCCGGTTTTGGCCTCACGCTTGGATACACGCTTTCTTACTTGGGATTAATCGTGCTGGTGCCGCTGGCTATGCTCTTTTTACGCACGGCCAATATGGAATGGAGCCAGTTTACTGCACTTATGACCAACCCGCGCACCATTGCGGCGTTTAAGTTGAGTCTGGGCGCATCGCTGGTGGCGGCAACCATCAACTCGGTTTTTGGTTTTATCGTCGCCTGGGTACTGGTGCGCTACACCTTCCCCGGACGGCGCTTCATGGATGCAATTGTCGATCTGCCGTTTGCGCTGCCAACATCGGTTTCCGGGATTGCGCTCACCGCGTTGTATGCGCCGAAGGGATGGTTTGGCGCACCGCTCACATTTTTTGGCATTCATGTCGCCTTCACACAACTGGGCGTGTTGGTAGCGCTGATTTTTATTGGGCTGCCGTTTGTGGTGCGCACCATCCAGCCAGTGCTGGAGGATTTGGAACGCGAAACGGAAGAAGTCGCGACGCTACTGGGCGCAACGCGGTGGCAAACGTTTTATCGCGTGATCGTTCCCATGTTGTTGCCTGCGTTGATGACCGGGTTTGCCCTGGCCTTTGCCCGCGCGTTGGGCGAGTATGGCTCGGTGGTGTTCATCGCGGGCAATATGCAGGGGAAGACGGAGATTGTGCCGTTGTTGATTATGAGCAAGTTGGAGCAGTATGATTACGCCGGCGCTACGGCGATTGCAGCCATGATGTTGATGCTGTCGTTTGTGTTGTTACTGGTGATTAACCTGTTGCAGCGGTGGAATCGGAAATCAATATGAATTTTTTCAAAAAGGAACCGCTAATAAACGCTGATAAGCGCTAATATCCCAAACAATATTTTGTTGTTATTAGCGAGCATTAGCGTTTATTAGCAGTTTAATTTCGTTTATGCGCCCCATCCCTCCCTCCCAAACTTCCCCCTTTCCTGTTACCCGCAATCGCCAGCGCATTCGCCTGATCTTGATCTGCTGCGCCTGGGGATTCATGGGATTGTTTCTGCTGGCCCCGCTGGGCGTGGTGCTGATCCAGGCATTTTCCAAAGGGGTGGGCGTGTATCTGGCATCCATCACAGAACCTGACGCGTTGGCTGCCATTCGACTAACCCTCTTTGCGACCGCCATCGCCGTGCCGCTGAATCTGGTCTTTGGCATCATGGCATCGTGGGCCATTGCTAAGTTTGAGTTCTGGGGCAAGAGCCTGCTCATTACTCTGATTGACTTGCCGTTTGCGGTATCGCCCGTCATTTCCGGGCTGATTTATGTTTTGTTATTCGGATTGCAAGGCGCGCTGGGACCGTGGTGTGAAGCGCATGGATTCCAGATTATTGTTGCCCTGCCCGGTATCGTACTTGCCACGGTTTTTGTCACCTTTCCCTTCATCGCGCGTGAACTCATTCCGCTCATGCAAAACCAGGGACGCGATGAAGAAGAATCAGCGCGGATGTTGGGTGCGAGCGGGTGGCAGACCTTCCTGCGCGTAACATTGCCAAACATCAAGTGGGGGCTTTTTTACGGGTTGATTCTGTGCATCGCGCGCGCGATGGGCGAGTTCGGCGCAGTGTCGGTCGTGTCGGGACACATTCGCGGCAAAACAAATACCATGACGCTGCACGTGGAAATATTGTATAACGAGTACAACGTAACGGCGGCGTTTGCGGTCGCATCGCTCTTGATGCTGATTGCCGGCTTTACGCTGATTCTCAAACAATGGATAGAGGGACG
>DNPO01000140.1:4305-4810 GCA_003501375.1 Candidatus Sumerlaeota bacterium
GAAATGCTGGCCTTGCTCGGGCCTTCTGGGTCGGGAAAAACAACCCTGTTACGGATTATCGCTGGGCTGGAAATTCCCGATGCGGGCGGCGAGATTATTTTTGACGGAGCCGAAGCGCAGCATCAGGAGCATGCCGAGCGACACGTGGGATTTGTTTTTCAGCACTATGCGCTTTTTCGCCACATGAGCGTTTTTGAAAACGTCGCGTTTGGTTTACGAGTGCGTCCGAAAAAGGTGCGCCCGTCCAAACAAGAAATTAATGACCGGGTTTTTCGCCTGCTGCAACTGGTGCAACTGGAAGAGTTAGCAAACCGCATGCCGTCGGAACTTTCCGGCGGGCAACGTCAACGCGTGGCATTGGCGCGTGCGCTCGCGGTCGAGCCGCGCGTACTCCTACTGGACGAACCGTTCGGAGCGCTCGACGCGCTCACCCGCGGCACTCTTCAGCAGGAGACTTTGCAGATTTGGGAGTCCGACAAAAAGACCGTCGTGCTCATCACCAACG
>DNPO01000189.1 GCA_003501375.1 Candidatus Sumerlaeota bacterium
CGCCCTCATCCCTTCTTGCATCCCTGATTTTTCAACCCACTGTTCCCACGCCTCGCCCGCCTCGGACAAATGACTAAAGCGCGCCCCGCGAATGCGCGTGAGGCAGTGCAACACGGCAGTGTAATACGCGTGGAATAACTTATTGGGTTTTCCCCCTTTGTGAAAATTGAAGGGGTGGATAAAGTTTGCTACAACCAGCGGTTCGCCGGGACGAAGCGCAGCAGCCAACTGGCGCAAATCAGGCAACTGTCCACTGACCGGAATTTCTACCAGCGGTGTCGGAGCGGATTGCTCGGCACGAAAGTTTTCCGGGTCAAGATAGTAGACGCGGGTGGTGTCGCAGCCATCTTCCACTTTAAATTCGTACACTTCGCGCACGCGTGGATGGTGTCCCACGGACGATTCGTAGCGGATCCCTGCTCGTTCGAGCGCACGGAAAAGCGGGGTGGAAAATGCCCGGCTGCCCGAGCGAAATGACCGCGCTTCAAACGCGGGATCGAAGCAACGAAAACGCTGTTCTACTAGCGCCTTTCCCTGGGCAATCAGCGGGTAAATCTCGTCCTCGCTGCCTTGCAGCATGATTGCTTCCGCGTGAGTGTGCAGACCAACTTCATAGCCCTTGTCAAAAATTTCTTTGTAAACCGGATGGTTGTCGCCGAGGTCGTAGTTGGGGTTGATGAGATAGGTCGCCTTGCCGGTAAGGTCAAAACGCGCATACAATTTTTCGAGTATGTGAAAGGCCGGTTCAATCGCATCACCCGGCCAGGCGTCGAAGTCAACGGTCAGACAGATGTGGATGGGGTTGGAGATTTTTCCCTGCATGGCTGCCAAACCAGCCAAAAGACGGATGTAGCGGAGTACACTTTTTCCTAAACGGATTATTTGCATGATTTGTTCAATTTTCACCAGGAGGGAAATGAATCGGACTGATCTGTCCGATCCTTATTTTTTTTCGCCCAGTCCTTCCAAAATAGATTCCGCTTCACGGCACGCCACCGGGTTGGGAACCAGCAATTCAGGGTAGGGTTCTTTCATGTTTTCCACATCTTCTATCGCAATACGACGATGGAAAGCATTACTCAAGTTTTCGGCTTCGATTGCGTGGGGGCTATTGGGAAACTGGTCTTCTATTACTGCCAGCGCCTTTTCAATTCCGTTTCGTTCGCCCTTCAAAATCCGGTCACGCGCACCTGACAAAAGCGCCTGTGCCTGAAAATCCCGCAAGTCTTCCTGACGTTTCAGTTCGGATAAGCAGACTTTGCGCAGTTTGATCCGTCGAGCCTCTATTTCTGGATCATTCTGTGTCCCCTCCTTGGGGAATTCCTCCAACAACTTCATTGCTTCGCGTGGATGGTTCTTGTCTACCTGTTCCACACATTTCTGGAAATGCTGAAGTGCGATTTGTTTTCGGGCCAGCGCGATTTGTTCCGCCGCCGTTTTTTGCAAGGATTCGTGCTGTGCAGCGCGCTGAAATGCCTGGATCGATTCCCGCAGCATACCGCGTCCGCCTGCCCATTCGCCCAGTTCAAACGCAGCGGCGAACTCTCCGGGTTTCAGCGCGTCGAAGCGCGCGTGAAATTCGCACACATCGAGCAAGGTTCCTGAAGTTTTGAGATCAGCGGACGTGACTTCATCTTTTGATGCAGGTAACATCTTGTAATGAGATTCAAGTTTGGCACGCGCCTCGGCATAGCGCTCGCGCTTTACCAACGATTCGCCCCAAAGTTTCAGCAAGTCAGCTTGGCAATCCCGCGCCTTGTCATCCAGTACCCGCTTGCCCCACTCTTCGTACAGTTTCAACGCACGTTCGTAATCTTCCATCTTGACGAGTTCAACGCGTGCAACCGTCAAGACAGCGCTCATACGTTCACGGGCCAAAGCCGGAGAAGTGGGTTTAACAAACTGTTCCAGATAGGTGAGCGTTTCGGTATAACGCCCGGCGCTACGCATAGTCGCCGCCTGACGGATTGCCACATATAACTGGGCAGATTTCGCACAGGGCAACCCCGCCGTTTTGATGCGTTGCACCAGGTTGGTTGCGTGATCGAAGTCCTTGGCGTTCAGCATGGCCTTCAACTGATCTACCAGAACCATGCGAATGGTCGACTCATCCTGCGCGAAATTTTTCCATTGCGCCTCGGGGATGCGTCCGAACAATTCCAATGCAAACTTCGAATCGCCTGCACTGGCAAATGAACCGGACATTCCGGCCAAAAATTCCACGCTGGGGGGCGGGTCTGGTTCCGCCGCTTTACGTGTCAGCGCGATCCAGAACTCGCGTTCTTTTGCCGGTCGGTCTTTCAAGTGTTTGGGGAAGGTGGAGCGTTGCCGCATCAGCCAATCACGCAGGGCGGGCTTGGCAACTCCGGAGGCTTGCGCATCGCGCAAGAACTTTTCGGCTTCTGGCAGCACACCTGCGGTCAATTTAAACTCCGCCCGCACCAGCAAATTGCCCGCTGCGGAGTCAAGTGTTATTTGTTTGATGCGCGCCTGTGGAATTTGAAGCGCACCTGTGGCGGTGAAAATCTCCACCGGGTTGGTGGTTTTGTCTTTTACCACACAAGGCAGTTTTCGTCCATCCACCAATTCCACAGTATCGGCAAAAGATGCCGCGCCCGAAATGAGACACAGAACTAGGGTGCAAAAAGCAATGAGATGGCGTAAATAAAGCACGTTGTTGGCGCTCCTTTTCTTACCCGCGTCATAGTTTTACCCGCCCGAGCGCAACGCGCAAGAGTTATTTTTGGTGTCCGTAATATACAAGACAGGATTAACCTTACGTACGTTGCGATCCTACCGGACACCTGCTCTTAAACGGGTAACTCATTTTTGGTGTAATGATAGTATTGAAACAGGTTTCATTTTTGAATTTTTTCGGGGTGTCCCTGAGCAATATCCTCTCAGTCTCTTGGAATCATCTGGTAAGCGCAGAAAGGGGTATATCTAAAGTAATACCCGCTCCGATTCAATTAGCCCACTTTTCGCGTTGATAACAGACAGCTTAACGCCTCATTCCCTTGAGAGAACACCTCTAACTGTTATATCACTTCTATTCCTTACCTTGTCACATTGCACCATGCAGACTGTTAAAAACAAACAGGTTACAAATTCCTTGCGTGTCTCTTTTTTTCTGGCATACTGTATGCTTCAGGTGGAGGTGTCTGTACAGCGATGGGGTAAAAGCGCATCGTTCTGCAGACAAAGAGTAGGTTTTTACGAGATACAACGAAAGAAAAAAAAGGAGAGATAAAATGAAAAGTCTAAAACTCAGCGCCAAACTGTACCTCGTAATGGGGATCCTTGTACTAACAGCAATCATTATTGCTGCAATTGGATATCGGGGGATGCTTAAGACAGGGGATCGCCTCGCTTACGTTAACCAATTCAATGTCACTGAGACAAAACTGATAGGTGATCTTCGATACGACCTTCTGTGGTTAGTCCGCTGTGGAAAGAACGCATGCTTGGCAGAAACAGCAGAAGACGCCAAGAAAATGACCGAACAAGGTGCTGCGGCTGCGGAGTCATTAACCGCCACCATTAAAAAAGTACAAGAGGTCTATAGCAACGATCCAGAAACCTCCGCTGACGAAAAAGCCTGGGTTGCTGAAGTGCCAGGTATTTGGGAAATGGCAAAACCCTTGGAAAAGAAAATTTATGATGCTGTAGCCAGGGGAGACAAGAAGGCCGCAACAGCTGTGTCCATGGAAGACCAACGTGAAGTTCTGCTGAAATTCTTGGATGTGGCTGCTAAATTGAGCAAAAAACTTGAAGCGGATAACAAGGATTTTGCGATTGCAAGTGTCCAGGAAACAAACCGTAATATTTGGGCGCTCATCCTTACCGGAATCATCGGCATTGCTATCTCCATGATTGTGGCTACCCTGATTATCCGTGGCGTAACCCTTTCCCTGACCCGGGCAGTGGACAGCCTGAGTAGCGCAGCCGAACAAGTTAGCTCTGCTTCCAGCCAAATATCGCAGGCAAGTCAGCAATTGGCTGAAGGTTCCACGGAACAGGCCTCCAGTTTGGAAGAGTCTTCCTCGGCCTTGGAAGAATTGGCTGGACAAGCAAATGGCAATGCGGAAAACGCTACGAAAGTTAACGCTTTAATGGCAGACACGCGTAAAGTTATCACAGAGGCTGGCGGTGCTATGGATCAGATGGTTGGTACGATGACCGGAATTAAACAATCATCACACAAAATTTCCGGTATCATCAAAACCATTGAAGAGATCGCGTTCCAAACCAATCTTTTGGCTTTAAATGCCGCTGTCGAAGCAGCGCGGGCGGGCGAACATGGTAAAGGTTTTGCCGTCGTTGCAGAGGAAGTGCGTAATCTCGCTCAACGTTCTGCTGTTGCCGCCAAGGACACCGCCAGCCTGATTCAGGATAGCGTGGAGCAGGCCGACAAGGGTACGGTCGTGGTAACCAGAGCCGCTGCGGAAGTGCAGAAGATTTCCGAGAGTTCCGAAACCGTCGCTCGCAGCGTGAGCGAAATAGCATCGGCGTCGCAGGAGCAGTCGCAGGGTATCAGCCAAATCAACACTGCCGTAGCGCAAATGGACAAGGTCACGCAGCAGGTAGCAGCCAATGCAGAAGAATCCGCCTCCGCCAGCGAAGAATTGACCGCCCAAGCGGGGCAGATGAATTCCATCGTGGCCGATCTGGCAGCGTTGGTTGGTGGAAACGCAGGAACCATTTCGGAGCCGCAATATGCTCCGCAGAGAACCGCTCCTGTTTTTACCGCAGTTTCGCAGCATCGTTCGCAGCCACTGATGCGCCCGCAGATTGCTCATAAAAAGAGCACGAAGGTATCCAAGCATGCCGCAAAGGTAATCCCTTTTGAAGATGATGGGACTGATTTTTAAGGTGAATTCAGGAAAAACAGCGCTTCCTTCTAACTGGAACTCCTAAGAATCTAAGTGGACAAAATGTCATGATTTTTAGGAGTTCCTGCTTTACTTCAATTTTTATGCGGAAAGGGACTTGACAAGCGTTTTGTTCCTTATGTAATATGTCCCCCCGTCGACGGTGGGGATGTTGTTGCACCGTCTCGTTGGGGGTTCGCCAAGTCGGTAAG
>DNPO01000193.1 GCA_003501375.1 Candidatus Sumerlaeota bacterium
CGGGTAGTCACCGTGCCTTGCGAAAGCCCCAGAAAATTGGCGATCCATTGGCAGGAATTGTCCCCCGCATAGCGCAGTTCAAACACTTCTTTATAAGGTTCCGGCAGGTGGTGCGCCAAATCGCGGATACGCTGAAGCAATTCCGTTCGCGTGGGATCTACAGGTGCGACGGATGGGAGTTGCACGCCCGCTTCGTCGAGTTCATTCAGCGACACGGTCTTTCGTGGAACCTGGCGTTGCTGATTGAGGCTGATATTGCGCACGATCCGCGATATCCAATGGCCAAAGCGGACGGGATCATGCAGGCGATCCAGCGCTTCATAGGCGCGAAGGAAAGCTTCCTGCGCTGCATCCTCCGCCAGTTCCTCTGTACGCAAGTATTTCCGGGCGATACCGAGCGCCAGCCCCTGGTAACGTTCCACCAGTTCCCCGAAAGCGTGTTGATCGCCTTCGAGGGTACGTTTAACCAGGTCTTTATCCTGCGTTTCAGCCATTCGTGCGGGCACTCCTCTGCCTCTGTTTCCTATGACACCAATTGTGGAAATATATCACAAGAAAAATATGAAAAAAATTTTCACATCAAAACCAGCGTACATGTGTTAATTTTCTGTTTGATTTATGTCAGGCACGGGATAATTCAGCAGAGGTGCCCTATAACACGCTGGTTTCCGCTTGCCCCATCATGAGCAAAAGCGATAATTGGTTTCCCAGGAGGAAAGTTGTTGAGTGACAAAATACAACGCCGCTTCCAGAAAATCGAACTTATGAAACCCCTCTCTCCTTCCCAGCCCTGGTGTGACGATTTTCCCCCATCCACTTCTTCATTGACGCGATTAGATAGCACGCAAAATTTCAGCCGCGATGCCGCCGTGTTCCGCCGTCTGGAAAAACTGTTGGATGATGCGCCACGTATTCCACTGGATAGCGAAGAGCGCATCGTCATTCTAAGCGACCTGCACCTGGGCAACGGCGGACGGCGCGATGATTACAAAAAAAATGCGGAATTGGTGCAGGGGGTTTTGCGCGACTATTACCTCCCCGATCAGTACCGTCTAATCCTCAATGGCGACATTGAGGATACGCAAAATTTCGCGTTCAGTTCCATTCTCCATGCCTGGCCGGAATTTTTTGAAATTTTGCGCGATTTTTCCAACAATGATAAATTAGTAAAAATTATTGGAAATCACGACGAAGAAATGTTTTCTCATTCGCGTCGCTATCCCGTGCCCACAGAATTGCACCAAGCCGTGCTTTTTCTGCTGAAAGGGAATATGCCGCTCTTTGCGTTTCACGGACACCATGCCTCAAATTTTATGTGGAAATGCAATGACTTGATTGGTTATCTAACCAAGTGGATTGCTTTCCCCTTGGGATTCCACAACTACACCATTTCGCACAGTAATACCAAACGCATTATTTACGAGCGGCGCATTTATGAGTTCGCCAAACAAATGGGGCTGATCGCCTTGATTGGACATACACACCGTCCGTTGTTTGAATCCATGCCCAAGGTGGACTCGCTCAAGTACCAAATTGAAAAATTGTGTCGCGAATATGCTGGCGTAACGCAACACGAACAAACGCGATTGGCAAAACGCATTCGCAATCTGCGTATGCAGTTACAAGAGGCGCTTCCCCGCAAGGGCAATGAGGGATCGCAAGCCAGCATTTACGACAGCGACGTGGTGGTGCCCTGCCTTTTCAATTCCGGTTGCGGCATTGGCAAACGAGGAATCACGGCATTGGAAATCAGCGACGGCTCCATTGCTCTGGTGCATTGGCTGCATCAGAGCACGGACCCCAGCGCATTTCCCGACGCGGAGTTTCACCCTCTACCCGGAACCCCTTACATCAAAGCAGTGTTGCGAAAAGAATGCCTCCAGTATATATTCACCCGGATTCGTTTGTTGGCAAAATAGACAGCATAAGAATCGGGAAAGCACATGGCAAAAGTACTTTACGGTTTGGCAGGCGAAGGGCGCGGGCACGCGACCCGCGTAAAAGCGGTGGCAGATGAACTGCTTCGACGACAACACGAGGTACTTTTTCTAACAGGCGGCGACGCACTCCCCTTCTTAAAAGAAGCCTACCAAGCGCATCCAGGCGTGCGGTTCATTGAGGCACCCGTACTGCGATTTTCCTATAAAGAGAAGGGAACATACCAACGGGTTGCGTTGCGCAGAACCCTGTGGAATGCGCTGGGATTTTGGCGAAAGCGCCATCATGAATTAGAGCGCATTGCGGAAGAACTGCGTGAGCACGACTTCGCACCACACTTGGTGGTGGGCGATTATGAGCCGCTGGCGTGTCGTCTCGCGCGACGAATGAATGCGCCCTTTATCTCGCTCGACAATCAACACTATTTTGCTTTCGCGCGTCTGAGCAGCATGGCATTTTCTGAGTGGGCGTTTGCCCTGTCCATTCGCTTCACCTGTCGCTTCATGTGCCCTTGGAAAAAATCCGTAATCATTTCACGTCCCTCCTCCCACGGCTTGCGCCTTTCCGATTCGGTCCACTGGGTCGGGCCGCTGATCCGCAGAGAAATTTGCGAAGCCGCCACGCACCCGCGCACGGAAGAAGATTTCATCCTTTGTTATTTGCGTCCGTCCATAGAACGCGAAACGTTGGAAGCAGTACGCGCATCAGGAAAATGTGCGCGGGTTTATGGATTGGGCGAACACCCCACCGACGGCGCAATTGAGTATTGCCGCGTCTCTGCCGAATCTTTCACCCGCGACTTGCTCCATGCGGGCTGGGTGGTTTCCACAGCGGGCAATCAAACGTTAGGTGAATGCCTGTTGCTGAAAAAAAAGACGCTGCTGATTCCTGAACCCGGGCAAATGGAACAAAAAATGAACGCCGCACAAGCGAAACAATGGGGCGTGTGGGCCGCATCAAACGTGACCATAAAAATTCTTTCAGAATTCCTACGATCCGCAGAGCATACGCACTTTCCGCACCACACTCCGGCAGAAATTCATGCGGTGGATATTTTGGAAAACTGTATGGGCAACATCCAAGATTGAGAGGGAAAAAATACCCACCACACTCCTATTTTCAATCAATGGTCAGCGGTTCCGTTGCTCGCCCTTTTGCAAGATTTCCATCGGGTTGATATGTACCTCTATAGGGTCTACCGCCTCCACGATATTTCGACGTTGAGCCTCGGTATTGTTTAACTCGCCGAGGAGCAAGGGACAGGAAGACGGGAGCAGTTTTCCGTCCACATCCGACACAATATATACCTCAGGTCGAAGAGGTGATTCCTGATTGGTCATACTGACCACCGCCAATTCACCCGTATTCAACCGCACCACCGAACCAATAGGATAGTTACCCAACATCTCTAAAAAAATCGCTTTCAGACGCGGGTCTTTGGTGCGGTCTTCCACTCTTTTGAGCAATGCTACCACATCGCTCGGCAAAGCAGCACGCTTGTAAGGACGCGCGGTAGAAACCGCATCATAAAAATCGACCAACGAAGCAATCTGACTAGCCAAACTCATTTCGTGCCGCATCGGCAAACACGGGTAACCGCTACCGTCCAGGTTCATGTGGTGCTCATATGCTACAATGGGAGCCAGTTCCACCATGTTCGGTAGCGACAATAAAAAGCGCGCGCCCAGCGTGGGGTGGCTTTCCATAACTGCCCACTCTTCCGCGGTGAGGCGGCCCGGTTTGTTCAATATAGCATCAGGTACAAACATCTTACCAATGTCGAGCAGCAGACACGCCATGCCTATGTCCGCCACCACGCTTTCCTCCAATCCGAGGTAACGCGCAAGACAAATGGAAAGGACACCAGCATTAAAAGCATGCGTACATGTGTACTCGTCATCCTCTGCACGGATGGAGGAAATGCCCATCAGGAGATCGGAACTAAAAACAGACTCACTCATGAAAGAACCAACCACGGCCCGGGCCGAGTCCAAGTCCAAAGTCCGATTCAATTTCGCATTCTGATATAGTTCTTTAATAATACGTAAATTATCTTGACGAAAAGTTTGCAAATCATTCAATCCAGCAGGAAGCCCTTGCGCCTGCTGTTGAGCATCCGCCCCCTTTTCATTCATCAAGTCGCCTAGTTTCCAGATATCTATGTGATGCACGCCCTGCTGCGCCAGATAAACGCCCGGTGCCCCCAGTTGCTTGCGGCGGCTTTGCGAGAGCGCCATGTAGTGAGCAAACGCCAGCATTTCCTCCGTAGTCAGCCCCGGCTGAAAGACGAGACATTCCAACCCACGCTCTTTCAGCATTTGGGTGAATTCCTGAGTGGAATTCAGATGCCCCTGCAACGCCGCTCCATCATAAACCAGACTATTGGCAATTTGCTTCAGTTCAATCTCACCCTCATCACGCAAAAGAGTTTGCCAAGCGGTAACCACTTCGGCAAGTACCTCAACGAAACGTGGATGCACATCGGAATAAAGTCCGGCCGAGGTAATCAGCAGATGCAGGTGGCGAAGCGCTTGCTCCACCTTCACGCTTTTTTCATGCCACTTTTGCAAAGTTTTCATGGCGCTGACTTTCCAGAAGCAACGTCTTCTTGCAAAGCATTTTTCAACTCCATAGCACGCTTTGAAAGAACCGCATCCTTCTTTTCTAAAATCAATTCCAGCACCTGCAGCGCCTCGCTGCGGGGCCATAACTTGAGGGCATCTAAGCCGCGCAAAATCAAAGGCCGTTTAAAGCGAAAAGACCATCCGGCAGTCAACCATTGCTTCACCACCTCCGCCGCTGCATGCCGACAGGACGCATGATCAATTCCAGCCAGCCGTTCGAAAGCCCGCAAGCGCGAATTCGGACTACCGCCCAACCAGAAAGAGCGGTTGATCTCGCGCAATAAAAAAGGAATGGCTGCAGGATGCGATATTTTTTTTATTTCCTGCATGGCCCATTGCGCCCGATGCCCACCCTTCCTTACCAAGGTTTCCAACTGGTGTACCGCTTCGTTTGTAGCCAACCGTCCCAAAAGCGCGATGGCTTCGCGTGTATTGTCCCGATGCGCTGTCTCCACCAGAATACGAAGCACGGGAATACATTCATCCCGCAGCCCCTGGCCCAAAACAGGATAAAGAATGGGTTCATTCGAATTGCCTCCATCCTCCAACCATTTTCTGATGCAGGGGGCCAGTGTCTGCATTTCTCCCGCTAAAACTTTTGTCAAAATATCCCCCGGCAGAAGACGGTGCGAGTCCAGAGCATAACGCACAATCTCCTGCCCACACAGAGGAAGGCGTGCCCGCGCAATCGCTCGTACCACCACTTCCAACGCGGGAGTCGAAGGCAGGAGTTCCAAAAATAAATTCGCCATCCAAGGCGCATCCAGTTGCAACAGCAAACCGCGTGCAATGGTAACGCGCTCAGAAAACGGTGACTTTTTTTCAGGATCAGCGTGTCCCAAGAGCCATATAAGACCCTTGCGTGCCGCATCAAGTTGCCCCGTACGTTCAGCCTCCCTGATATCTGCAACAACCTGCGGGCCTAGGACGGTGTGATAAAAAGTCAGCGAGTCTTCGCGATCCAATAGTTCCAATCGAATGCGACGCAAGGAGTCCTGTTGGCCCGCAGGAGTTAACGTCTTATAAAGGTCTTCCAGACCCACCCGTTGTTTCCCACCTTCACCTTGCGACGCCGCGTACATTCGCATCTTGTCACTGGCTACGTTCGCCAGAGGGTGATCCGCGCCAGCGCTGATTGCCTCCCCCCCACGAACTTGTTGCAAATATTTTTCAATAGTTTCGGGTGGCACCCCACGCGTTTGCATTTCCTGCACCAAGAGCGGACGCAATACCTGAAACTGATCGGGAGAATGCACCAGCATGGAAGCCAGATAACGCGCACGTTCATACTCTTTTGTGGTCGCTTCCTTTCCATCCTGGGTATAGTCACGCGTCAGAGTGTCGGTCAAAATAGATGCAATTTGATCGGGCTGCAACGCAGCGACAATCTCCTCCAAGACGGAAGACCCGGTGGATTTTCTGCACGCAACCTCTAACGTCTTTTCCCGTACAACCGGTGATAGCAAGTAGCGCGCCTCTGCCATGTTTTG
>DNPO01000276.1:0-2628 GCA_003501375.1 Candidatus Sumerlaeota bacterium
GTACCCGCCGTTGATCTCCTTCTGCAGCGACAATCTTCTTGTCGGTGCTTGCAACGGAATTATGTTTTTTCTGCGAGAAGTGGTGAAGTTTCCCCCCGTCAAATATCACCATCCGTTTTTTCAGCAAATCCTCGCCGCAAGTCTTGATGTCGTTATTGATTGAGGCCAGACGACTGGTCATGTCATTCCGAAAAGCATTTCCGCAAATCAGGCTTTGGTATCCTTCGCCAAACGCAACGAGTTTCTGATTGGCGGAATTCCGCGTCTCAAAAGTATAGGAAGTCAGGCAACTGTGCATCGGCAAATGATCCAGTCGAAAGCGCATTTCCTTTGCCGATGCTTCCAGATAATCATACGCCTCCGTGCGGGTATCTTGGGCGAACACGTCCCTCCCCAGCAGGCAAAAAGCCGCAACGAATAATATGGGGATGAGTATGCTCGGTGATCGTTTCGAAGGCATAGGGGGCAGACTCTTTTAAACGCCGGGCGGCGGCAAATGTGCCAAAAATTGTTGAGCCGCCGTAAAGTCCGGCTTTAAACGCAAGGCGCTCTGCGCGAGTCCCCGCGCATCGGCAATAATTGCGGCCCGCAACATCAAGGTTGCATAGTTCAGATAAACTTCCGGGTTTTTGGAATCCAGTTGTAGCGCTTTGTTGAACAACGCTTGTGCATCGCCATACTGTCCCAAGTCCGTGCTCCCTACCGCCAGAATATGCCAGGGGTCTGGTTGTTTGGGCGCTAGTTTTGCCCATAATTCTGCCGCGCGAATGGCATGATCCCACCGCCGCCGCTGCGCGCCGCGAGTGGCGATTTCGCGCAATGCTTCAGCCGCATCGGATCGCAATGCGTACGCCCGCCACAACAGATCAAATGCCTCATCATCGTGCCCATCCACTGATCGGGAAATGCCACGGTACAGCAAAGCCAAGGTTCGGTTGTCCACTGGTTCCTCAACCAACGCCTCTATTTTCTCCCAAGCGGCGCAAGCGTCTGCGTCCCGCCCTGTGTTCAGGTAGCAAAGGCCAAGGTCTAACCATGCCTTGCTAAAGGCCGGGCTGATTTCCACTGTTTTTTCATAGAATGGAGCTGCTTCCACAAAACGCTGGGCATCTTTTAAGAACAAGGCAAGGTCATAGTTCGGTGCCATGCAATCTGAAAGACGACTTTGAATATCACGCAATTCAGCCTCGGTGAAAGGAAAAAGAGGAGGTTCCTCTAACCGTTCGCAAGTGTAAGACATCGCTTTCAGTTTTTTCCCTGGGTTGGTACGCAACCAAGTCTGCTTGGGGTCGTAGAGGATGATAGGCACCATAGATTCGAACCATAGCGCATTGGTTTTATGGTCTTTTTTGCAGTATTCATCAAAAACTGCCGTGCCGGGACTAACTGCGAGATCAGATGCAATTGTATATTGCGGACGACATTTTTCAATCAGACGCAACGTCGCATACAAATCATCTTCCGTTTCGTGCGGCAGTCCTACAATTAGATAAAACCGCACTTCAATGCCAAAACGTCGAATCAATGCCGACGCTTCCACTATCTGCTGCGTATCGGTTCGCTTATTAATGCGTTTCAGCATTGCCGGACTGCCCGACTCCACTCCCACGCTGATATAAAAACATCCAGCTTTGCGCATCCAATACAGGCGTTCTTCATCCAGACAATCTACCCGCGTATCGCAACGCCACCACAAATCCAGTTTACGCTCGAGCATCCCTTTGCAAATCTCAATAACCCGCTCTTTGTGCGCAGTGAACGTCTCATCTTTAAAACTGACAAACGTTTCTCCGTGTTTATGTCGAAGCAGTTCCAACTCGTCCAGCACATGCCAAACAGGACGTTTACGTACCTTACGTCCCCACATGCCATCCGAAGCGCAAAAACTGCAATTAAACGGGCAACCGCGTGAAGTAGAAACAATGGCATAATCAAAATACTTGGCGGGTATTGGCAATGCACCCAAATCATGAATCGGCTCTGCCGGCCCGGGCCAATCTATGCTGCCATCCGGCAAACGTCCGGCAATGCCTGGAATTCCCGCAGGGTTCTCGCCTTCTTTCAGTCGCCGCACGAACTCCAGAAAACTATATTCGCCTTCGCCCACCACCACATAATCAACCTCTGGGCACCGCTCCAGAATCTCGCGGTACAAGAACGTCGCGTGGACACCACCTAACACGAATTTGCATTCTGGCAGAATTGCCTTCAGGGCGGGGAACAATTCCAACGCGGGATGTCGATTGTGCGAAAAACAGGTAACGCCCACTACATCAGGCGTCAGCGCCGTAATCTGCTCGATACATTCCTGCCAGGCAGTCAAGGCATGGTTCAGCAAAAAAACCTCATACCCCTCTTCCATCAACAAGGCCGTAATGCTATAGAGACCAATGGGGATTTTAGAGTTATCCGTGTCATCCTGCTTTTTTAACAAAGCAGAATCGTTCGAGCGAATAACGGGGGGATTGACGAGGACGATGCGCATGCCTCTATTCTATAAACGGAAATGCGCAGACAGGCAAGCACAAACACGCACAAGATGATTTGTTTTATGGGAATTTTTCCCACCCCAATTCAAGGACTTAGGGTTTGGTGGCGGGGTTTCTGTGGAGTGCGGCTGCTTGCTGC
>DNPO01000276.1:2991-4365 GCA_003501375.1 Candidatus Sumerlaeota bacterium
GGCAGCAAGCAGCCGCACTCCACAGCGCAGGCAAACCTGCGCATGGAGTCTGCAATCGAAGAATTACCGGGGAGCAACTCCAAAATGCCCCCTCTTTTTTTTCTTGAAAGGGTTTTTGCTGCAACCCAGCAGGCGCTGTGGTAGGATGCGCCCGATGGAGTGTTCTGTTATCGGATTCATCCAGAAGAACAAGGAGAATTGCCATGCAGGAAGAAGGTTCTGAAGTCGTCACCAAGCCAGATGGCCGTCGCCACCGTCGCGCTAAACGCGTTCGCTTGCACCCGCACCG
Source organism: Candidatus Sumerlaeota bacterium (assembly GCA_003501375.1). GTDB lineage: Bacteria > Sumerlaeota > Sumerlaeia > UBA8349 > UBA8349 > UBA8349. Next base: position 3,281 of record DNPO01000276.1, read on the forward strand.
CGCGCATCAGTCCGAGCGCGAAGCGTTTTTGGAAAAAACGCTGGAGGCTGCGTTACATAAATTGCGGAATGCAGGGAAATCTGCCGCGCAACCCCAGGGGGAAAATGTCGCTACGTTGCGCGATCAGGTGTTGCGTTCGCGTGCGGAACTGGACAATTTCCGCAAGCGGGTAACGCGTGAGAAGGAAGACTTGGAAAAATTTGCCGCGCAAAAGTTTGTGACTGCGATTATTCCCGCATTGGATAGTTTTGACCACGCGTTGGCCGCGCTGGAGCAGTCGCACGATGCGCAAACCCTGGCGGAGGGTGTTTTGGCGATCCACCAGCAGTTGCATCAGGCGTTGGTTGCTCAGGGCGTGGAGCCGATTAATCCCCTGGGGCAGGCGTTTGATCCGAACGAGCACGAGGCGCTGGCGGTGGAGAAAACCGAAGAGCAACCGCACAACTCTGTTATTAACGTATTTCAGAATGGCTACAAGTTAAATGGTCGCGTGTTGCGCCCCGCGCGCGTGCGCATTGCGCAGAAACCTTAAAATGTTATGAGTTCCGCCAGGTGTGCGATGGAACTTGCAGGATTTCTCTCCCGATGCCCGCATCCATTTTATCTGTTCGCAATTTGCGCAAGTTCTTCCCGATTCCCGGTGGTTGGCTGGGGAAGGACGCTCATTATGTGCGCGCGGTGGATGACGTTTCGTTCGATCTGGCTCCGGGTGAAACGCTCGGGCTGGTGGGCGAGAGCGGTTGTGGAAAAACCACGGCGGGACGCGTGATCATGGGGTTGGAGAAGGCGACGCAGGGTGAGGTGCGGTTGAACAATTCGCAAAATCTCGCGTTGCTTACCCCCAAGGAATGGCGTCCGTTCCGGCGTCAGATTCAGATGATTTTTCAAGACCCGTATTCGTCGCTGAATCCGCGCATGACGGTGGGGGCCATTATATCGGAGCCTATCGCGGTGCATGGTCTGGCGAAGAATCGTGCGGAGCGGCGCGATCGGGTGGCTTCGTTGTTTGAGCAGGTGGGCTTGCCCGCGGATGCGATGGAGCGGTACCCGCATGAGTTCAGTGGTGGGCAGCGGCAACGCGTGGG
>DNPO01000135.1:0-358 GCA_003501375.1 Candidatus Sumerlaeota bacterium
GCACAGGACGGCAAGGACGAAAGGGAGAAAAACAAAGTGCGACTTTCCAAAAGAAACCGTGTATTCTGCGGGTTATTCGTCCTTTTTGTTCTTGCTGTTCTTTATGTCCCTCCGCAGTTCCTCCACCCCCTCCTCCGTCAACGTTTCCGTATAGCGCAACGCCGCATACCGCATATACCAATCGACCGCCGCAGGCAAATCCGGTGCAATCCGTGCCGCAAACTGATGCAGCGTTTCGGTTGGTTGCCGCTGAAAGCCCTGCTTTGCCACCTGCCGGTCCATTTCGCTCAAAGCCCGCAGAGCGGACAGCACCAGCGCGTTTTGAGAAGCAGGCAAGCCCCGGCTGTTTTTACGCATT
>DNPO01000135.1:602-7385 GCA_003501375.1 Candidatus Sumerlaeota bacterium
CAGGCAAGCCCCGGCGGTTTTTACGCATTTTGCGGAAGAATAGGAAGGCGAGCGTGGCGCAAAACAGCCCAATTACTACCGGCAAGGGCAGTAGGGTGGCCAACCCGCTGGCCAAGAGACTGAGCGTTGCTTTGAAATCGAGATTGCGGAGGGTATTCCACAAGCGCGTCAAGAAAAACTTGAACGAATCCCACCAGGCGCGAAGTTTGCCAAACGATACAGGCTGCGCGGTTGGCACGCCCGATGGCGGCGTTGCCTCGACCGTGACCCAGGTTTGCGTCTCGTCATCATACGCCTCCACCCAGGCATGCGCATGGCGATTCCGTGCCAGCCAGTATCCGCCAGAAACATTTTTCTCCTCCGCAACAAAGCCGTTGACGTAGCGGCAGGGCACGCCGCTGAGTCGAAGAAAAATTGCCGCCCCGGTGGCGAAATATTCGCAGTGGGCCGGTGTTTTCTCGGTGAGAAAGTACGTGATCACATCAACGCCTTCTGGCATTTTTGCATAGGTAACGCTGAGTTCATAACGATAGTTCGTGTGGAAATAACGCTCCACCGCACGCATTTTCCCCCGTGCCGTTTTTTCGTCCCCCAGCGCTTGGCGGGCAATGTTCGGGATGCGCGCATCCACATCGTTCGGCAAATTCAAGTACAACTGCCGTGTTTCGCTCGTGAGCGTTTCATGCAGCGGAACGGGCGGGATGAAGTAGCGATACGACGCGGGTTTTTGATTGGAAGTCACCACACCGCTGCTGTCGGTTTGCACGCTGTCTAAGCGTGCCGCTATCACAGCCGCTTCCAGCGGGGAGAAAAGTTCATCTTCCAAATGCTGCACCGGATACACCGTCATGGCATCCCAAGTGGTTTGACTGGTTGCATCAGCGCGCAGGGGAAACAATTTTTCGTTCGGTTCAGGAGACGGAAGATTTTTAAACTCGCTCGCAATCACAGGAGTTGTCGTTTTTCCAGGGAGTGAAGAACCGCCCCAGCCGCAGTGTTTTTTCAAACTCACCTCGGTGAAAGTGCGCCCACGTAAATACCCGGGAGGTGACGCGGCATAAATGCGTAGCGCCACCGCGTCTTGATCCGTTTGTTGCCAGTGCCGGATGCTTTCGAACCAGGGGTTAGATGAGAAGCCCGCAGAAACATGATCACCGCCGCTTTTGCGCGACCACCACTCTGCCCACTTGTTGGCATTTTGATCCAGCTGCGCGGCCATCTCACTGCCGATGCTCGCAAGCACGCATGTCAGTAATGTCAGCACGCTTAAAATGATAAACCGTCCGCGTCGCGAATGCTGAACGAGCGCGCGCCGCACCGTTGCGTTCAGGTAAAAGACCAGCAGTACGGTGAAAAACATTGCCAGGAGGCGATAGATGAAATGCTCGTTTGTCAGCACGCTGGGCGTACTACTCCGGCTACCCCACCAAGTCAGGTAGACCGCGCTGCGGTTGGCAGTGATGGTCAGCGCCAAAATTCCCGTCAACGGCAGGTACGGTGCCGACGGGAAGGGCCGGATAAAAAACAGCGCGGTTTGGAAAGCCAGCAGTGCTTGAACCGTGATGTGGTTCAGCGGCGCAAGCGGCATGCTGGGGAACGAGGGGATCAGGCCTGCGCTTACCAATTCATACTTAGCCACAAATACAGAAAACAACATTGTAATTATGTGTTTTTTTGCGCGGTCACTCGGGCTGAACTGGATCAGTTCCGACATGCCGATGAAAACCAGCACGGCCATTGCAATGGGGAAAACATACGATTGTGCCAGATAACCCAACGCTGCGCATTGCACGATGGCCATACCGCCGAAGAGCACTTTGGGCGCGTCGGAAAGGGGGGTGGGGCGTGGTGGAGGAAGAGGGGGCATGGTTGTCAGAAATCGAAAAAGAGATAGCCACAAAAGAGCGCAAAGAACACAAAAATTTTATATCATGCGTCAGATTTTCTTTGTGCTTCTTTGTGTTTCTTTGTGGCTGATAATTTTTGAGGTAAGCTTTTAAAAGATACCATCATAGTACGTCATACCTCCCCTCGCGGATGGCTTCGGGTGACCAGACGGTTACTGAATCTGCCCACGCTTCCACATTGTCTAAGGGCTGTGTGGTTGGAGCGTCGCGCACGATCAAAATCTTTACGCTACATCCCGACTCGGCAGCGGCGCGGGCAAGTTGTTCGCGTGAAGCATCCCAGTCCAGCAGCACGCACAGCACGGTGGAAATATTGCCGAGTTCGTCCGCCAACGCAGGCGTAACGGTCGCAAACGGATTGGTTCGGCATGCGTCGATGCAGGAGAGGATTTCGAGCACGCTTTCAAAATGAGTGGTGTGGCGTCCCGAGCGGAATACGTACAACTCCGGTCCGGCGGCAAAAATATCGAGGATGTATTCGCCCCGTGCGAGCGCGTCGGCTACCGCAGCCGCGAGGCTGATCGCTGCTTCCAGATTGTCAAATCCGCCGGGCGGTTCCTTGCGTTTTCCAGGGATGAAGGTGTCGAACACCAGCGCGATGCGGCTGTAATATTCTTCCTGATACTCGCGGACAATGGGCTTGGCAAGGCGTCCCCATGAGCGAAAATCAATGCGCCGCATCGAGTCGCCGGGGCGGTACTCGCGGTTGCCGATGTACTCGGGGGATTCACCAATGTGAGATGTTAGCATAATGCCGCCGGGCTGGTGGCGCGTACTGCCGGGCAGGGTGATGCTTTCAGCGGGATGAAAGCGCGGCAATACCAGTAACTTACCTAGTTGGCTTACGCCGCGGGTTTGTGTGCGCCACAGATTGAAGGGAAAGGTGGAGAATGCTTGCAAACGCGGCACCACATAAGCGCCACGCCGGAGCGCCTTCAGTTCGACTTCCAAATCGGCGGACTTGCCAGGAGCCAACGCGTCAATCACAAGCGGTTGCGGGCCGGGCTGGAGTGAAGAAGATAATTTATCAAAAAACAACCCGGAAATATCATAACCAGTCAGGAACCGTGAGCGATTGGTCAGGGTAAAAGCCCCGCGGATTGTTTGTCCCGCGCTGGCCTTTTCCGGAAAATGCGAAACCACGCTTACCTTGGGACGTAGCACAAATCCACCGACCACCACCCAGAAAAACAACGCGATCAGGACACAGGCGAAGTGATAAATAGGCAGGAGGGCGGAACCCATCGCCATGAGCACGGCGACTGTCAGGCCCAGGAAAGCGTAGCGTCCTGGTGCGGTGAGTTTTGTGCGCCAAAAGTAGAACATGAGCAGTCCCTGCAATAGGGCGCATAAGCCCTATAAGGCTTATACGCCTTATAGGATTTTAGACCGGCACCTTCACCTTGGCCAGAATATCCGCAACGATTTGCTTCTTGGTCGTGCCACCGTATTTGTCCTTGGGATTGAGCATGAGTCGGTGCGCCAGAATGTGCGGGGCCAGATATTGCACGTCATCAGGCAGCACATAATCGCGCCCCTTGCAAAATGCCGCCGCTTGCGTCGCACGAAAAAGCATCAATGATGCGCGCGGACTTGCGCCCAACCGCAGCCGGGCATCGCGTCGCGTTTCCCCGACGATCTCGACAATGTAACGCGCTACCCCATCTTCCATGCGCACCGCACGCGCCTGATGCTGCATGGCCAGCGCGTCGTTTTGCGTCAGCACGGGTTTCAGCGATTCCAGCGGATGCGCCAACGCCTGAGCGAATAAAATATCTTTTTCGGTTTCTGCATCCGGGTAGCCAATATCAATCAAAAACAAAAACCGATCCAGTTGCGCTTCCGGCAACGGATACGTCCCGTGGAACTCCACTGGGTTCTGCGTCGCCACCACCAGAAACGGTGCGGGCAGCGCATGCCGCTGTCCCTCAATGGTTGCCTGCGACTCGCTCATGGCTTCGAGCAACGCGGACTGCGTGCGCGGTGACGCGCGGTTGATTTCATCGGCCAGCAAAATGTTGCAAAAAATCGGCCCGCGTTGGAAATGGAATTTGCCATCGACTGGGTTGTAAATCGATCCGCCCAAAATGTCGCCAGGCAGCAGGTCGGGCGTGAATTGCACGCGATTAAAATTCACATCCAGCGACTTTGCCAGCGCCTTGGCCAACGTGGTTTTGCCCATGCCGGGCACGTCTTCCATCAGCACGGAGCCGTTTGCAACCAATGCAATAATCAGCAGGTCGATGCTTTCGGGTTTCCCGCGCAGAACGTGTTGCAGGTTCTTACGCAGGGCGTTTAACTTTTCGGCGTTGGTTGCTACAACGGGGGAAGCGACGGCATCATGCATGGGACGATCCTTTTAAGGGATGAGGGCAGAGGAATGAGGGATGAAACTGCGGGCGACAAATGCAGTTTCATCCCTCATCCCTCTGCCCTCATCCCTGTAGTGCTATCCTTCGAAGTGCCGGAGCGGGCTTTTGCCAATCGGGTATACGTTGAACCCGATCTTATGCAGTGCCTCGGCATCGAGAATATTACGTCCGTCGAAAATAAACGCCGGTTTTTCCATCGCGTCGTAAATCTTCTGGTAGTCGAGTGTCTTGTAGCAGTTCCACTCGGTCAGCACCGCAATGGCATGCGCGCCCTTGACGGCTTCGTACGGGTCTTCAATGTATTCCACGCCCTGCGGGTCAACCAATTCAAGTTTTGCATTATCCAACGCCTTCGGGTCGCTGATGCGGAGCACCGCACGCTCTTCAAGCAGGCGCTTGCACACGTGGATCGCGGGGGACTCACGCGTATCGCCCGTGTCAGCCTTGAACGCGAAACCGAGGATCGCGATGGTTTTGCCGGCGACCGTGTTGAACATCTCGGCGATCATACGGCTCACGAAGCGGTTGTGTTGCCACTCGTTGATCCCCACCACCTGTTCCCAGTAGTGCGCGACGTCGTTCAACCCGTTCTGGCGGCAGATGTAGACAAGGTTGAGAATATCTTTTTTAAAGCACGAACCGCCGAAGCCGACGCTCGATTTGAGGAACTTCGAGCCGATGCGCGAGTCATGCCCAATCGCGCGGGCGACTTCATCAATGTTGGCCTCGGTCTTTTCGCACAGGGCGGAAATGCTGTTGATGGACGAAATACGCTGTGCGAGAAAGGCGTTGGCAACCAGTTTGGACAGTTCCGCACTCCAAACGTTGGTGCGCAGAATATGGCTGCGATCCACCCACTCGGCGTAAACATCCTCCACCACTTGGCACGCGGCGCGTCCCTGCTCGGTCTCGCGGCAACCAATCAGAATGCGGTCGGGTTGAAGCAGGTCCTCAATGGCAGTACCTTCCGCGAGGAATTCGGGATTGGACAGCACGTCGAAGCGAACGCCGTTTGGTTTGGAATTCAGGATGCGTTCCATCGCCTGCGCCGTACGGACGGGCAGCGTACTTTTTTCAATCACGATCTTGTCGGACTTGGAGCACTTGAGAATCTGACGCGCAGTTTTTTCCCAATATTGCAGGTCGGCAGCTTGCCCGGCGCCTTGTCCAAAGGTCTTGGTCGGCGTATTGACGCTGACGAAAATGATGTCAGACTCTTCGATACCACGCTCGACTTCGGTGGTGAAAAAGAGGTTTTTGCCGCGGTTGCGCTTGACGATTTCGTCCAAACCGGGTTCGTATATGGGCAGGTTGTCGCTGTTCCAGCGACGGATGCGCTCCTCGTTAATATCAACCAACTCGACGCGAACGTGGGGACACTTATCCGCGATCACGGCCATTGTCGGCCCGCCAACATAGCCTGCACCAATGCATAATATGCGTTTTTTAAATTCCATGATTCTCTCTCCGATCAAAAAAAATACCGACCACTACCGGGGAGAATGGTATTACTTTTTGGTCGCTTATGCCAGTGCTTCGTTATCTTTTTTTGGTAAAAACAAAATCGGACGAATCAGTTCAAGTTGACTGATTCGTCCGATGGTGCGTATTCCAACAACGGTTGCATTTAACGCGCGATGTTTTCTCTGACGTAACCCGGCAATTCGAACGCTGCAACGTGTATTTTGGGCGAATAGTACCGCCCTGCTAATTTAGTCGCAGCAGCGCGCTCTTGCAAGGTCTCCACCGTTGTGGTTAGCGCGTTTAGAGTGTCGGAAGCAAACACACACGAGAACAAGCCGCCCACATACGTTGGCACATTGAACAAGTACAATGCCGCATGCTCAAACACACCGCTTAAAATTTCCATTGCCTGTTTTTGCTCATCCGGTTGCAAAAAGGTCGAGCCGGTCTGACGCACCATGACGCCACCGGGAGCCAGCGCATTGCGGATGTCGGTGTAGAATTCTTTCGAGAACAAAACCTGAGCGGGTCCGACCGGATCGGAAGAATCCACGATCACCACGTCGTATTTTTCGGTGGTATTTTTCACAAACGCCGCGCCATCGCCCACGCAGATTTCTACGCGGGGATCGTCAAACGCGCCGTTGCTGACGCTGGGCAGGTGCGCTTTGGAAAACTCAATCACGCGTCCGTCGATTTCCGCCAAGGTAACGTGCTCCACGCCGGGGTGCTTGCACACCTCGCGCAAAATGCCACCGTCGCCGCCGCCAATCACCAGCACGTGGCGGGGATTGCCGTGCGCCAGCATCGGAACGTGCGTCATCATTTCGTGGTAAACAAACTCGTCTTTTTCCGTCAGTTGGACATAGTCGTCCAGAAGCAACATGCGGCCATACGGTTCCGACTCAATCAGGCGCATGCGCTGAAAAGGGGTCTGCTCCTCATACAATAACCGTCTAATCGGGTATCGCGTGAGCATACCGCCCATATTTTCTTCCACCCATTGCTGCGCGTCGGTCATGAAAAAATGCCTCGCTTGA
>DNPO01000170.1:0-9033 GCA_003501375.1 Candidatus Sumerlaeota bacterium
ACATCAGGGTACTTGGGCTTGCTACTTATCGCGGCGATTCTCGGCATTGTGGCCATTGTAGAAATGACCGGGGTCAAACGTGACTCCACCATTTTGGATGCGGAGTACATTCCGGCGGCAGTTGTTTCATCGGACATACAGTCGTCGGTGCAAGATACCATGCTGAACGTGCGCGGGTACACCATGAGCGAGGACAAGAAATACCTCGACCTTGCCAACAAGAGCCTTGTCGAAACGCGGGACAACCTTAAGAAAGCCGAGACGCTGTTAGCCGGGGCCAAGCATATTGACGCAATGAAAGAACCCATGAGCAAGGCTAAAAAATCGATAGATCAGTACGCTGATCTGTTGAAATCAACGGAAGCAAAAATCGCAGAGGTTGGAGTGGTACGTGGCAGCATGACGAAGTCGGCGGGGGCCTTGTTAGCCAGTTGTACCACCTACCGAGATAGGCTGGTGGGCAAAGGTGAAGCAGCAAATGCAGCCTCCAAATCCTCCGACAACATGGATAGCATGGGCGCTATCATGGATGTTTATTCGATGATGTATGAGATCCGCATGTCGGTATGGAAGTCGCAAGCGTTGCGCGACATGCAGTACCTTCAAGCGAGTGTGAAGAATTTTGACGAGATCAATAAGACCGTCGCAGGATTAAAAGCAAAAGCGAACAATCCGACGGACTTGGCGCTTTTGGAAAAGATTGCGGATGGCAATAATGCATACAAAAAGGACACTTCCGACTTTCTAACCATGTGGGCTGCGTTGGAAGATTTAGCAGCGCAGCGACTAAAAGCAGGAGATGATGCGCAGAACGTCGTGAGCGACATTGCCGCAAGTGGAATGAAAGACACGCAAAAAGTGGCAAACGCTTCGGTTAGTGCGTTGGGCACTGCGAGCAACGTAATGGTAAGCGGGTTGTTAATCGCCTTGCTAATCGGGATCACTTTGGCTGTTGTTATTACTCGCTCGATTACCAAGCCGTTGAATCGGGCTATTGATGTGCTGACCTTCGGTGCAGGACAGGTTGCTTCGGCATCGGTGCAGATTTCTGCTTCCAGCCAGCAACTGGCGGAAGGCGCAACGCAACAAGCGTCAAGTTTGCAGGAATCGTCTTCTGCGTTGGAAGAACTGGCAGGACAGTCACGTGGGAACACCGAACTGGCCAAGGGAGCCACGAATGGGGCGGTGCAAGCGCAATCCGCAGCAAGTGAAGCGAACCATGCGATGCAGGAAACGGTAACAGCGATGGAAGGAATCAAAACTTCATCCAGCCAGATTTCAGGCATTATCAAAACGATTGAAGAAATTGCATTCCAAACCAATCTGTTGGCGCTGAATGCAGCAGTAGAGGCGGCCCGTGCGGGTGAACATGGCAAGGGGTTTGCTGTGGTAGCCGAGGAAGTACGCAACTTGGCTCAGCGCTCCGCTGTAGCCGCCAAGGATACAGCCGCTCTGATTGGAACTAGTGTGGAGCAATCACACCACGGAGCAGAAGTGGTCACCAAGGCCGCTTCCGTGATTAATGAAATTCTGAAGTTGGTTGGTCATGTAGCCTCGAATACGCGGGAAGTAACCTCCGCATCGGAAGGGCAGTCGATCGGTATTAATCAAATTAACGACGCGGTTGCACAGATGGATAAGGTAACGCAGCAAGTGGCATCGAATGCGGAAGAGACCGCTTCGGCCAGCGAGGAATTGTCTGCTCAGTCCCAACAAATGCAGGCTATCGTATACGACTTGGCCGCGTTGGTGGGCAATAGCAAAACAGGGCAGAATGTGCAAAGCAAGATCAGCCGCCCCCGGCGCAGTAGCATTCCCATGAGTCCCAGCAGCACCTCGCATCTCAATGTCAGAGTTGCTGAAGATAGCGGGTATGACGCAATAAAAATGCACGCGCCTGAACTTGCGATGGCGGGCAAACACGGGGATTCGGATTTATCAGATGGCGGTTTTTAACGAGAACTCCGGGCACGATGCGGCACGCCCAGGCAAAGGGCCCGGGATTCGCCCAAGGGGCGGGAAGCGATACACACACTTCCCGCCCTTTTCTGTAAGTGCGTGCGAAAACGGGGTACCCCGGATACTGAGGTTTTTGTTATTTTTTCAGATGGGATAGACCACCTGAGTTCGCGTAATGTTTAGGAATCCGGCATTATGGCTGATTTGCTGAAAACAAAAAACCTTCTTCTTCCCAAACTTGCCCGGGTGGCATTCTGGAACGTTCCCGTTGTTGCCATTGGTGCCGTCTGTGCAGTGCTTACTTTCTCGGCTTTTTTTGCTGCGCTGCTCTGGGGCGGGCAACCTTGGATTATCGGTGGTACGCTGGCATTTAACTTGTTGCTAACAACGTTGTTAACGTCGTGTTTGCAGTTGATTCGGAAAAATGCGCAGGAGACACGCGCCTTTGCTGTGCAACAGTCACAGTTCAAGCGAACCATTCAAGACGCTGTGCAGCGCCAGTTGCAGGTGGAAAAGGAACTACGCGATAGCGAGCGTTTATTTCGCTTTCTAACCGAACATAGCCTGGCCGGTATTTTTATGATGGATGCGGAAGGTAAGCGTACTTATGTCAATCCTGCCTGGTGCAAACTATCGGGTTTGACTCAGGAGCAGGCGATGGGGCTGGGCTGGATGCAGAACATTCACCCTGATGATTTGGCAGCCGTGCAGCAACAGTTTTTGGACTCACAGGAAAAATTACCGCACAATTTGAAGTTCGAATATCGTTTTAGAAACAGGGAGGGTGAAATTGCCTGGGCTTATGCGCAGGCATCTTCCTTCTACAACACGTCTGGTTTGCTCGCCGGTTATATCGGCACGTGTATTGATATTACGGACAGCAAAAAGGCGGAGGAGGCGTTGCAGGCGCTGCAGGAGAAGATGGCAAACATTATCGACTTCCTGCCCGATGCAACCTTTGTTATAGACAACGACAGACGGGTGATTGCATGGAACCGGGCGATGGAGAGACTCAGCGGGGTACCGAAAGAAAGAGCCATCGGCGAGAATGATAGTTCATTTACCGTTGCGTTTTATGGCGAGCGACGATCCTACCTTTTAGACATGCTGGACGAGAGCGATATCAACATTCAGGAAAAGTATCAACATGTGCGACGTGAAAACGGGACGCTGTATGCCGAGGTTTTTGCACCGGGGCTGTACGATGGCCAGGGCGGTTATTTGTGGGTGACTGGCAGCGCGTTGTTCAATGCCAAAGGCGAACGGAGCGGAGCGATTGAAGCCATTCGTGACATTTCCGCGCGGAAGCGGACGGAAGAAGAATTGCGGCAAAGTCGTAACATGCTTGCGCATATTTTAAACTCTGTCCCGCAATCGATTTTTTGGAAAGATCGGCACAGTATTTACCGTGGTTGTAACCAACAGTTTGCAGAAGAAGTTGGGTACCAGTATCCCGAAGAAGTTATTGGCAAGACAGACTTTGATTTACCCTGGCAAGCGGAAGAGACGGAGGCGTATCGCTTGGATGACCGCGAGGTAATGGAAACTAATACGCCCAAGCGGCACATACAAGAACAGTTGCAGAAGGCCGATGGAACGCGCCTTTGGGTTGATACCTCCAAGGTTCCGCTTACAGATGCGTCAGGTTCTGTGTATGGCGTGCTGGGGGTTTACGAGGACGTTACCGAGCGTCGGGCAGCAGAAGAAATCCGGCGCAAGAGCGAGGAACGGACGCGTTTGTTCTTCGAGCGGCAGAACGTGGGTATGGCGATTGGTGGTCCCAATAAAAAATGGTTGCAAGTGAATGACAAACTGTGCGAGATGCTTGGTTATTCGCGTGAGGAATTGGAGTGTTTGGATTGGACAAGCATTACTCATCCTGATGATGTACAACTCAGCGAAGATTCGTTTGAGCGTTTGCAGGCAGGAGTACTTGATCAATACAATGTGGGCAAACGCTATATCCGTAAAGACGGGTCGGTACTGTTCGTTAATATTTCAGTTGGATGCGTGCGCAAGGCGGACGGAACGGTTGATTACGTATTGGCGTTGTTGGAAGACGTTACGGAACGGCGGCGCGCCGAAGAGTATTTGCGTTTGGACGAAGCGCGCCTTGAAGCGCTCGTTCGCTTGAATGAAATGGCTGATGCACCCATAGACGAAATCACGGATTTTTGCTTGGAAACAGCCGTTACTCTCACGAAGAGCAAACTGGGGTATATTGCTTTTCTGGACGAAAATGAATTAATGCTAACTGTTCACCCTTGGCCCAAGGATGCGGTGTGCGAGTGCGCCATGAACAATGCGCCAACCGGATTGCCGTTGGAAGAAACCGGGTTGTGGGGCGAAGCGGTGCGGCTACGGAAACCAATTATTACCAATAATTATACGGGGGATAATCCTTGGGAAAAGGCATCTCCTGAAGGACGCATCCCCTTGGTGCGACACATGGATGCGCCCGTGATGGAAGATGGGCGAATTGTTGTGGTGGCTGGAGTGGGCAATCGCGAGAGCGATTATGATGAGGCGGATGCGCGGCAATTGGTGCTGCTGATACAGGGGATGTGGCGGCTGCTCCAGAAAAAGCGCGAGACGAAAGAACGCGAAACCACCATTCAAATGTTACGTCTGCTGAATGATCGGAGTGATTTCCGAAAACTAATTCGAGTTGTTGTTTCCTTCATGAAAGAGGTCACCGGTTGTGAAGCCGTGGGAGTACGTCTGCAAGAGGGGGTGGACTATCCCTATTACGAAACCACAGAGTTTAATCCGGAATTTGTGGAATCAGAAAATAGCCTGTGCGTGATAGACCCCAGTGGATTGGTACGATGTGATGAGGCCGGGAACCCGTTGTTGGAATGTATGTGCGGTGCCATTTTGCGCGGACGCACCGATACCGCGCTGCCCTGCTTTACCAAAGACGGTGCGTTTTGGACTAATTCTTCGACGGAATTGCTGGCAAAGTTACCCGATGAAATCAGTCGCAATCTGCGAAATCGCTGCAATCTGGAGGGGTACGAATCCATCGCATTGATTCCGTTGCGCATTGCCGGGGTGACGTATGGGTTGCTGCAAATCAATGATCACCAGAGAGGCTGTTTCACGCCAGAACTGATTGCTTTGTTGGAACGGCTGGGCGGGCACGTTGCCATTGCTGTGGCGAGGGAAAAGGCGGAAGAGGCTTTGCGTCAGAGTGAAGAACGCTTCCAGCAAGTAGCGGAGAGTTTGAAAGAGTGGGTGTGGGAAATGGATACCACAGGTCTTTGCACCTATTCCAGTTCCGTGGTGGAACGCGTGCTTGGATATACCGCGGAGGAAATGGTGGGTAAGATGTATTTCTGGGATACGTTCCTGGAAGAGGAACGCGAGGAACTGAAGGCGCGGGCATTCCAAATAATAAACGCGAAGGAAATTGTTCAGTCCTTTGAAAGCCCGCATGTGCATAAAGATGGGCATATCATTTTCCTGGAAAACAGCGGGTCTCCGATCTTGAGCACTACCGGAGAGTGCGTGGGGTATCGCGGCGTGGGACGCGACGTGACACAGCAAAAACTGCTGGAAGAACAACTGCGGCATTCGCAAAAAATGGAAGCAATTGGACAACTGGCTGGTGGAGTGGCGCACGATTTTAATAACATACTACAGGTTATCCAAGGTTTTTCCGAAGTAGCGCTTGCGGAACAGGCTGCCAATGGAAGCGTCTCCTCTTCGCCCCTGCGCGAGGTAAAAAAGGCAGCCACGCTGGCTGCAGCGCTTACTCGTCAGTTGTTAGCATTTGGGCGTCGTCAAATTCTGTGTCCAGAAAACCTGAATCTTGAAACGCTGGTCAAAGACAAACTAAACATGTTCCGTCGGGTAATTGATGAAAATATTGATCTCGAATTTTCCACCGGGGGAAACATTGGCAACGTGTACGCCGACTCCGGGCAGATTATTCAGGTCTTGATGAATCTGTGCGTCAACTCACGCGATGCCATGCCGGATGGCGGCCAGTTGGTAATCTCGATTGAAAACACGCATATTGATGAGGGCTTCTGCCACGTACACTCGTACGCCGTCATGGGGCCATATGTGCTGATGAGCGTCAGTGACACGGGCTGCGGCATGAGCAAGGAAACGCAGGAGCGTATTTTTGAACCGTTCTTTACCACGAAGGGATTGGGCAAGGGAACGGGTTTAGGGCTGGCGACGGTTTATGGAATAGTGAAGCAGCACAATGGGTTCATCCATGTTTACAGTGAACTCGGCAAGGGTACCACGTTTAAAACGTACTGGCCCATCGTGCAGGAAGTGATGCCGGAGGTGGGAGAAGAAACGGATAATACGCTACTGGATGGAACGGAAACCATTTTGTTTGCGGAAGATGATGAGAACGTGCGCAGTCTCGCGCAGGGTGTGCTTGAAGCGCACGGCTACCATATCATTGCGGCATGTGATGGAGAAGAAGCGCTGCTGCAATTCAAAGCGCATTATCATGAAATCGCGCTAGTATTGCTGGATGTGGTGATGCCAAAACGCAGCGGACGCGAAGTGTACGATCGCATCAAGGCGGTCTGTCCCGATATGCCGGTGTTATTCTGTAGCGGCTATGCGCCGGAATCGTTGCATGTAAACTTTGTGCTGGAGCACGGGATTAACCTGTTGCAAAAGCCATATCAAACGGATGATTTATTGCGCGAGGTACGCCAGCAACTGGATAAGGCGCACCAAGCGCATGAAGCGGAAAATTCGGACGCATCCGCTAATTCTTGTACAACATGGTGAGGGTGGGGGAACAGCCGTCTGGTTGTGGCGCTTCCCATTCTTCTCGTCCTTTCCCTAATCCCACTGGAGTTAGGGAAAGGACAAGAAGAATGGGGGAGTGCGTAGCGCGTTGCTCATAGGCGCATACTTTTTCAGCGGTTGCCGAGAAAGTGCGAGGCCTTACCACATGTGGTGGAAATTGTGCCAGAAATGGTGGCAGCCGGTGAAGACCAACACCATGAGGCTAAATAACGCAATGGTTAACAGAGCGCGATATTTGTTTTGCATGGGACAATCCTCCTTTTGTATTTTTTATTTGCCTAACGACAAACAGCACGAGCAAGCGCTCGTGCTGTTTGTCGTTAGACCGGGTATGCAAGAAAACTACTACTCTTCGGATTTTACCTTCGCCGGGCGACCGCGCCGTTTAGGGGCGGGCTTTTCGGCGACATCAGCGGAAGGTTCTGCCGCAGGGGCTTCGACTTTCGCCTTGGCCGGACGACCGCGCCGTTTTGGAGCAGGTTTCTCGGCGGCCTCGGTCACCGCTTCTTTGATGGCCTCTATAATGGGTGCTTCAGCAACCGCTTCACTTGCCGTCGCTTTGGGACGACGGGCTGCAACGGGACGGCGGCCCCGACGGGGTTTGGTTGCCGGTTTTTCGTCTGTGGAGGGTTCTTCCGCAGATGCTTGCGGTACGTGCTCAGCCTGTTGGACTTCCGGCTTCACCAGCAGCGGTTCACGGGAGGATTCGGGGACAAAGGGTTTGAAGGCCGGACGCTCTGTCGGTGTTGCTTGACGCTCAACTGGTGCAACCTCAGGTGTTATCACTAAGCGAGGGGTGGCAGGTGCCTTGGGGGCTTCCTCCACGGGTACTGCGGCGGAAGCAACGACTTCTCCTTCCGACTTGATCGGTGTGGCGCTGCGGTCGCGATCCCGACGCGAACGATGGCGTCCGCCACGACGGCGCTTGCTCGCGGCTTGCTCTTGTCCGGACTCGGTACCGCCGCCTTCTTCTTCAGCAATGGCGGGAGGATTGGCTGCTTCTTCAGCGGCGGTTATAGCAGCATCTTCCAACTCTTCGAGGAAGGCGGGAGAGACGCGCGGTTTATGGTGGTGGTGCAGGTCTTTTTTGCCATGTTCCGGGTCGATGCGCAGCATCGGACGCGACGGGCCAGATTCAATATGCAAATGGCTCGGCCCAGCTTCCATCTTGGTTTCGTCGATGGCATCCCAGTCAATAGCTGGGGTGATCACCGGCGGTTCCTGCGGGCCATTGTCCGGTGTGACAGACGCAGCAGCGGGTTGCTCAACTGGAATAACAACCGGAGTCGGTTGCTCCTGATGACGAGGATGACGTTCTTGTTTTGCGGGACGCGGCGGTTCGCCAGCCGTGCCAAACGTTTTGCCGGGGAAGGCGATTTTGAGCGCGTCTACTACGTGATCAACGAAGTAGAAATGAACGCTCTTGCGCACTTCTTCGGGCACTTCTTTTTTCAACTCAGCTTCGCAACGGCTCGGCAGAATAATCTCGCGAATGCCTGCACGGTGGGCGGCCAGAATTTTTTCCTTGATACCGCCGACAGCCAGAATGGTACCCTTCAGCGTGATCTCGCCAGTCATGGCGAGTTTTTCCTTCACCGGCTGATTGACCAGCAGGGAGTAAAACGCGGCGGCCATTGCAATACCAGCGGACGGGCCATCTTTTGGCGTCGCTCCGGCGGGTACGTGCAGATGGAAATTGCGCTTCATGAACGCGTCGCCCGGAATACCGAATTCCTCTGCACTCGCGTGCAGATAATTCAGCCCGGCCATTGCCGATTCCTTCATCACGTCACCCAACTGCCCGGTCAGTAATAACTGGCCGTTGCCAGGGACGGAGGTCGCTTCGACAAACAGAATTTCACCGCCGGTTTGCGTCCAGGCCATGCCGGTGGACACGCCCGGATAGGCAGTGCGGCTGGCGCTCTCATGATAGTAGCGCTGCGGCCCCAGGTACGCCTCGACATCGTTGGCGCGGAGGGAAACGTTCTGGTACTTGCCCTGCGCCACGTTGCGCGCGACCTTGCGGCAAATGTTGCCAATTTCGCGTTCGAGATTACGCACGCCCGCTTCGCTGGTGTAGCCCTCGATAATGCGGACGAGGCTTTCATCGCCGAAACGGATATGTTTTTTCTCCACGCCTGTGTTGTCGTAACTGCGCGGGATCAGGTAGCGACGTGCGATCTCATTTTTCTCACGCAGTGTGTAGCCGCTGAGACGCAGGATTTCCATACGGTCACGGAGCGGGCCGGGAATGGGATCGAGCACGTTGGCCGTGGTAATGAACATGAC
>DNPO01000170.1:9298-12118 GCA_003501375.1 Candidatus Sumerlaeota bacterium
ATGACCTTCGACAGGTCGAACGGCATGTCCAGATAATGATCGGTAAACGAGAAATTCTGCTCAGGATCGAGCACTTCGAGCAACGCGGAAGCAGGATCGCCCCGGAAGTCGCTGCCGATTTTATCGATCTCATCGATCATGATAAGCGGGTTATTGGCTCCGCAATCCTTGAGCGCTTTGATAATGCGACCGGGCATCGAACCGATATAGGTACGGCGGTGTCCACGGATTTCGGCTTCATCGCGCATCCCGCCCACGCTCATGCGGTAGAACTTGCGTCCCAAAGCCCGTGCGATGGAACGACCGAGCGAGGTCTTGCCCACGCCAGGAGGCCCGACAAAACACAGGATCGGCCCGCGAATTTGTTTTTTCAGTTTGATGACCGAGAGGTATTCCAGAATACGGTCTTTTACGTCAATCAGCCCGTAGTGATCTTCATCCAAAATTTTCTTGGCCGCATCAATCTGAATGGCGTCGGGCGTACTCACGCTCCACGGCAACGAGACTATCCAATCCAAATAGGTACGGCTGACAGAATATTCCGGCGACGAGGGGTGCATGCTCTTCAGACGCGAGAGTTCTTTGTCGGCCACTTTGCGGGCGTCTTCGGGCAGACCAGCGGCTTCGACAGCGATGCGCAATTCTTCAATGTCCACGCTCTCGTCATCTTCGCCCAATTCCTTGCGAATGGTCTTGATCTGCTCACGCAGCATGTAATCGCGCTGGTGTTTGTCCAGTTTAGTCGCGACCTTGTTTTGAATCTCGCTGCCCAGTTGGAACAGGTCGATTTCGCGCCCGAGGATTTCCACCACGCGTTCGAGACGCTTTTCAATATCAGCGGTTTCCAGCGCTTCCTGCCGCTCTTCCACCTTTACCTGTACGTTGGAAATGGCCAAATCGCCGAGTTTGCCCGCGTCGTGCATATCCATGACCGCCGAGGTCAGGTCTTCGGACAGGTGGCCCATCTGCGAAATGCGTTGCAGTTGGCTCTGGACGGTCTTCATCATCGCCTGCGTGGCGCGCGTCTCGGAATTGGTCTCGTTGAGACGTTCCACCCGGGCGCTCAGATACGGCTCGGTAGCAACATGCTCTTCAATGCGGATGCGCTCAACGCCATGCAGCAACAAACGGATGGAGCCGTCGGGCATGCGCAGCATTTTCAGAATGACCGCGAGCGTGCCCACTTGGTACAGGTTATCGAACGATTCGGCGTCATTGGCGTTCTTTTTCAGGAAGATGCCGACCAGTTTTTCTCCACGCAGCGCGTCGTTTACCAATTGCTTGGAATGTTCCAGCCCCACGATCATCGGTGCGATCATGAAGGGATAGAGGACAAAATTGTCAATCCCCATGATGGGCAGTGGATTCGGAATGGGCAGGTCGTGCCGGGACGCATCCGAACCACCCTCCAGCGGGTCATCGGCATCGGTTTCGTCGGACGCGGTAAAATCCGCGTTGGTTTGCAGCGTCGGTCGTTCCAAGGAAAAACCAATCAACTCACCCGCAGGGACATTGGCATGTTCGTAATGGACTTCTTCTTTTTTTGCTTCGTCAGTCATGTCTAGTCAGGGTTCCTTTGAGCCTCATCGGTACTTACGGGGTACATCCCGAAGGGATGAGACATACGATAGCCGGGGATAAGCGAAGCGCAACCCCCGGTACGAATCATGTAATTTATGCACCCTGAAAGGGTGCGATAAGATTTAAAAATATTGCTTTCATACGTGTTCTGCCCAATTTTATCGTACCCTTTCAGGGTACCTTGGTCTTTATGCTTTACCGGGGGTTACGCTTCGCTTACCCCCGGCTAACAGATGTCTCATCCCTTCGGGATGCACTTCAACTGCAAAACTAAGGTAGAGCAATGGTCTTACGCCTCATACAAATCACCGTACCTTATGCGGACGCTTCGGGTTTGCGTTCGAGCGTAATCACCAGGAAACCATCGTGATATTTAGCATTAATATTTTCAGGGTGCAGCGGGAAGGACAGGCGGAAAGCGCGCTCAAAAACGCCGTGCCGGATTTCCATGAGGTGGTAATGCGACTTGGCCGGTTCTTCCGCACGGCAGCCACGCACCACCAGATAACTGTTTTCTGCGGTAATCTGAAGGTCGTCGAGTTTCAGCCCGGCAATTTCCATGGTGATCACCACTTGATTTTTGCCAACTTCATACACGTCCGAGGGCGGGTTCCACACGCGTTCCGACATAGAAAAAAAGGGGCGCTCATACGAAAAAATGTTATCGGAAAGGAGCTTTTTGCGCTTCGCGCAAGAGGAATCCCCTCCATCTGCCATACTGGAGGACTCGAGTTCGTCCGTCATACTTGAAATCCTTTCTTTCGCTTCTCGAAAACCACACGCCAGGCCGGAGTTCACAGCAGAAGCCGTACAGGGCACCATTGTGCCTTTCAAGGGCAGGAAAAGCAAAGGAAAAGGTGCAAGGGGGCGCAGGAAACTCCTAAAAAACGGCAATAGAACCCATTGCAAAATCCCCTGTCCGCAGATTGCGCAGATGACGCAGATTAAAAAACAAAAAACACCCCTGTTAATCCACTGATTTCACCGATTTACCTCTGTGGTAATATTTGTTTCGTTGCTGTATGAACGCCCATGTTCAGGGGTTTTGCAAGGGGCGTTGGTCGGCTGGATGAAAACCAAGAAAACAGGGTACGTTGTAAATCCCACCTATTGCATCCTCTGGATAACCCAACCCAGCGGATGAAACCCTCTTGCTTTTTCATCGCTCCCTTCGTAAACTAAAAGCGTACGTAAAGGAGTACGTTTTCATGCCCACCATTACTGCCACCCAAGCCCGCG
>DNPO01000451.1:0-4596 GCA_003501375.1 Candidatus Sumerlaeota bacterium
TTCAAGGTTGACATGACACTAGGCTGGTATGAAACGCGCCGTTGGCGCTGAAATTAAAGTAAAACTATCTATATTCGAACACGATGAAAATCTCATGACGACACCCTCTAAAATGTCAAAAATACTACCCCGATGAGGCAATTGCAAAAGGTCATGTCTCCGCAGGGGGGAAGCGCGTTGTTAGCAATAAAATCTGTGCATTGAAGTTCTTTGAAACCGCTTGGTTCGGAAACATCATTCTTCCGTATTTTTTCTTGAACCTGAGGCTTTTTCTACATAGAATATTTCCTAACCGCCTGTCAACGCCCTTGCGCGTACAGGCGGTTGTTTTCTTCCCGGCTCCGTTTTGGTGCCGTTATGCCCCGCGTAGTTTTTGAAAGGCCCGCCTGCCGTGCTTAACACTCCTTTTGAACTGGAGCGTGTTCAATCTCAGGAACGACTTCAGAAGATTATTGAGTTTGCCAAAGGCAAGGATACTCCCTGCCTCATTGTTGATTTGGCTAAAATTCGCGAGCGCTATCGTGCATTGCAAAAGCATATGCCGTACGCCAAGGTGTTTTACGCGGTTAAATCGAATCCGATTAACGAAGTCGTTAAGACATTAGCCGATCTTGGCTCGTGTTTTGATGTGGCAACGATTTACGAATTAAATCAGGTGCTGGCTCTGGGTGTTTCGCCCGACCGTATCAGTTATGGCAATACCATCAAGAAGGTCAGCGATATTCAGTTGTTTTACGAGAAGGGCGTGCGGCTGTTTGTGACAGATTCGGAAAGCGATCTCCGCAAACTAGCCGAGTATGCGCCGGGTAGCAAGATTTTCTTTCGCCTGATGACCAATGGCGAAGGCGCAGACTGGCCCCTGTCGCGCAAGTTTGGTGCGCACCCTGATTCTATTTACAAACTTATTATTCTGTGTCGTCGTCTGGGCTTAATTCCGATTGGTATTTCGTTCCACGTTGGTTCGCAGCAGCGTGATATTGGCCAGTGGGATAACGCTATTGCAACGTGCAAATACCTGTTTGAGTCTTGCCAGGATATTGACATCGAACTCAAAATGATGAATCTGGGGGGTGGTTTTCCGGCTAACTACCTGTCGCCCACGCAGGATATCTCGGTTTACACCGATGAAATCACGCGCTTTCTGGAGGAGGATTTCCCGAACGGCATTCCCGAGATTTACCTGGAACCCGGACGCTACATGGTGGGTGACGCGGGCGTTATTTCAACCGAAGTGATTTTGATTTCCAAAAAGTCGCCCTCGAACTTGTACTCGTGGATGTACGTGGATATTGGCAAATTTGGCGGCTTGATTGAAACGTTGGATGAGGCTATCAAGTACCCGATCTACACGGAAAAAACGGGGAAAGAGCGTGAAGTGATTCTAGCGGGACCGACCTGCGACAGTATGGACGTGTTGTATGAGAATCATAAATACAAACTCCCGGAGACAGTGATGGAAGGCGATCGCTTGTACATTCTGACCACCGGAGCGTACACGCAGAGTTACAGTGCAATCAACTTTAATGGGTTGCCGCCACTTCAGGCGTATGTGATTGATCTGGGGGATTAAAAAATTCCCGAGAGTATGAAACGCGCCCTGCGCAACGTAGCCAAATCGCTTGGTATTCCTGTGCTGGGGGTTGCTGTCGCGCAACCGCTAACGGAGGATATGGCGTATATTCGTGCAGCCTGCGATGAGGGGTGCCATGCCGCCATGGAATGGTTGCCGCGCTCGCTTGATGTACGGGCGGACCCGCAGCGAGTCCTGCCGGGTGCACAATCGGTGGTGATGGTTGCATGGCCTGTGGCGGAAAAGAAAAAGTACCAGGCAGGTCGGTCGCACCCGACCGACTTGCCTAACACGTCTCCCCTGCCCGAAGGGCGCATTGCTCGTTATGCGGCCGGGCGTGATTACCATATAGTTTTGCAGGGAAAGTTAAACGAACTCGCTGCACCCCTCAGAGCAGTAGGCGCGGCGGTTCGTGTTTTTGTGGATGCTGCGCCTATGTTAGAGCGGGGCTATGCCCAAAAAGCGGGCTTGGGTTTTGTGGGAAAAAACAACTGCCTGATTCATCCCGTTTTCGGGTCCTGGTTTTTGCTGGGCGGTCTGCTCACCACGCTTAAATTGCCGGAAGACGCGCCGTTGCCGAATGGATGCGGTGAGTGCCGTCGTTGCCTGGACGCTTGCCCGGGCCGGGCGCTTATTCGTCCCTATTGCCTGGATGCGCGGAAATGCCTGTCCTACTGGACGGTGGAAAATCGCGGGGCGTGGCCGGAGGACGTGCGCGCTAACGTGGGCGACCGGTTGTTTGGGTGTGACGCGTGCCAGGAAGCCTGTCCGTACAATTGGGAAAGTACTAGTCCGCGCTACCCGCTGGCGGATGTGCTGGCGATTGTCTCCAATCGCGAATTCGAAGGAAAATTTAAGGACACGGCGTTCTTGCGCCTCGGACGGCGTGGGTTACTACGTAATGCGTTGGTGGTTGCAGCGCATTTGAAGCGGGGCGATTTGATCCCGCGGATTCGAGCCTTGGCTGAAAACCCGCAGGAGCACGAGGTGGTACGAGAAACGGCCTGCTGGGCGTTGCAAACATTGGAAACCGCCTCTCTTTAGTTACCCTTGCATCTCACTTTTTTCCTGAAGACAAGAATTCGAGATCGTTTCAAAATGACCTCTAACTCATTGACACTTTCGGAGTTGGGGTGATAGAATCAAGCGCGGTGGGGAGTTGGATAACCGTTCTCGTTTTTCCAAAATCCTCAGCGTAAATGATAGTATCGCAAAGGTGTCTCTCTGCGGCAGTGACAGCAGAGGAACTGAGGTCATCCCATGTTTGAAAAAAATCCTTACACCCCGGTTATGCGTGACATTCTCAAGCACTCCAAGAATGAAGCGGGACGGTTGGGGCATAATTACATCGGGCCGGAGCATTATATGCTCGCCCTGATCCGTATCAATCAGGGATTGGCGATCAGCGCTCTGCGCAATTTGCAGGTCAATCCCGAGCAACTCAAGCGTGACATTGAGCAGCAATTGGAAGAGGGCAAGACACCTACCATCGGGCTGGTCATGCCAAACGAAAAGGCCAAGCGGGTGCTGGAATTGGCTCACGCGATTGCTCAACAGATGGGGCATGGCTGGGTCGGTACCGAGCACTTGTTGCTGGCATTGCTGCGGGATGAAACCACCATTCCCGCGCAGTGCTTGCTGAACTACGGTGTCGATTTTGAAAAAACACAGCAGGAAATTGTGGGGCTGATCGAAACGCATGCCGGCCCGGCACCCAGTCGCGAGCCGGAAACACCGCGCGAATCTTCCAAAATAGGCGACAAGAGCAAAACGCCTGCGTTGGATACCTTTGCCCGCGATCTGACTCAACTGGCCCGCGAGGGGCAACTTGATCCGGTGATCGGACGCGAGAATGAGATGGATCGTATCCTTCAAATTCTTTGCCGCCGTACCAAAAACAACCCGATTCTGTTGGGCGAATCCGGTGTGGGCAAGACCGCCATTGTCGAAGGTCTCGCGCAAAAAATCGTCAACAACGACATTCCCGAATTGTTAGCCAACAAGCGTTTGCTGTCGCTCGATCTTGCTGCCATCGTGGCGGGTACCAAGTACCGCGGACAGTTTGAAGAGCGCATCAAGCAGATCATGCTGGAAATCCGCCGCTCGAAAGATGTGCTGCTATTCATCGACGAAATCCACACGCTGGTAGGCGCCGGTGCTGCTGAGGGCGCTATCGATGCGTCCAGCATGCTCAAACCCGCGCTGGCCCGTGGCGAACTGCAATGTGTGGGTGCCACTACGCTCGAAGATTACCGCAAGTATATTGAGAAGGATGGCGCGCTGGAACGGCGTTTCCAAACCATCAAGGTCGAAGCGCCCACGCCCGAACAAGCGGTCGAAATTTTGATTGGCTTGCAATCGCGTTATGAAGAGCATCACAACGTCGTAATTACTCCTGAAGCAATCCGCTCCGCCGTTCATATGAGCACGCGTTACATCACGGATCGCTCGCTGCCCGACAAGGCCATCGACCTGATTGACGAAGCCGGTTCGCGCGCGCGCCTCAATGCAACCGTGAAGCCAACCTATATTAAGAGTTTGGAAGAAAAGGTTGCTACGCTCAGCGAGGAACTTCGGGCAGCAACCACCCGCCAGGAGTTTGAAGAGTGTGCCAAGTTGAAAACGCAACGCGACGACACACGTGAGGAATTGGACGAGGCGCGTCTTGCCTGGAAGCGCAGTTTGGACAAGCACGAAAACAAGAAGGTTATTGGCGAGGAAGACATTGCGCTGGTGGTTTCCAAGTGGACGGGTATTCCATTAACCCGTTTGGAAGAGAAGGAAACCGAGCGGCTCATGCACATGGAAGATGCGTTGGCACAGCGTGTCATCAGCCAGAAGGAAGCCATCCATGCCATTGCGCGCGCTATTCGTCGTTCGCGTTCCGGTCTCAAAGACCCGAACCGTCCCGCTGGTGCATTCATGTTCCTCGGGCCGACTGGCGTGGGCAAGACCGAATTGGCCAAGGCACTCGCTGAGTTCCTGTTCGGTCACGAAGATTCGCTGATCCGCATCGACATGTCCGA
>DNPO01000451.1:4851-4980 GCA_003501375.1 Candidatus Sumerlaeota bacterium
CGACATGTCCGAGTACATGGAGAAGTTTTCCGTGTCGCGCCTGATGGGTGCGCCTCCCGGCTATGTTGGTTACGAGGAAGGCGGGCAACTGACCGAGAAGGTTCGCCGCAAGCCCTACAGCGTGGTGCT
>DNPO01000451.1:5261-7491 GCA_003501375.1 Candidatus Sumerlaeota bacterium
GAAAAGGCGCACCCGGATGTGTTCAGTCTGCTGTTGCAGGTGCTGGACGAGGGGCGTCTTACCGATTCGTGGGGCCACTTGGTGGACTTCCGCAACACCGTCCTTATCCTAACCAGTAACGTAGGAACCAAGGGGCTCAAGCGCGGAAGCGTGGGCTTCAGCAACCAGGAATCCGTGATGGATTATGACAAGATGCGCGCGCAAGTGTTGGGCGACATGAAGAAGGCGTTCAATCCCGAGTTCATCAACCGCTTCGACGATGCGCTGGTGTTCCACTCTTTGACCGCTGTCGATATTCGCGAGATCATCGATATTCTGCTCGGACGCATTAACAAACGTTTGGCAGAACGCAGCATCACGCTGACCATGTCAGATGCGGTGCGCGACCACTTGGTCGAGCATGGCTACGATAGCGAATACGGTGCGCGTCCATTGCGTCGCGCCATGCAGCAACGCATTGAAGACCCTCTGAGCATCCTCCTGCTGGAGAACAAACTCCACGCGGGTGATCATATCGAGGCGGTGCTGGACGATGGCGGAGTAATTGCCTTCGTTCCGCAACAAGCCGATTCCAGCGGTACGGAAGAAGAACCCGCTGCTGCTGCTAAAGCGGAAGACGAATAATAGAACAACAATAGCCTCAACACCGCGGGGCGTGCCCCGCGGTGTTGAGGTGGAATTAGTTTTTGCTGGCAAAGATGCCAATGATCGTTTTTGCAATATCTGTGTTGTCCAGATACTTGCCCCGCACGGGGTCTTGCCCTGTTGCGCAGGCATCGAATTTTTGGAGAGTTTCCGCCGGACCATTTGCAAAGAGCGCAACCAAGTTGTTCGTGTGGTGCTTCTCGTGGAACTCCATCCCAGGCATTTTCCCTTTGCCATTGTTGACAAGCGAGTTCCAAACGGGTGCGCCGCCCACGCCGGAGTTCGGCCCGGTCAAGTAACCCGTCTCGTGGTCAGCCGTTACAATTACCAAGTTGTTTTCCCAGCCGCCGTTCGCATTAACCCAAGCAACCACCGTATCCACCGCGCGGAAAAAATCGATATCCTCTTCAATCAACCGCCCGTTTAAATTTCCATGAGCCGCCCAGTCAATCGCGCCGCCTTCGATCATAATAAAGAATCCGTTTGCCTGTCCTTTGGACGTATGTGACAGAAAGTGCAACGCCCCCTGGCTCATCTCCGCCAGCGTCGGAACCGACTCGGTCAACGGTACCACAAAAGCATCCGCATTCTTGTCTCCGCTCAATCCACCTCGACGATTCTTCTCAATCGCATCGGGAGTGGGTTCTGCCATTTGTTTTTTTCCACTGCGCGACGCCTGTAAGGTCGTATGCACCTGCGGCACACCGCACAGGCGCTTGGGAACCGTGGTTGCCGTGCCCAAGTCCTGAAATTCCTTGCGCGTTTGAATCACTGTCCACGGATCGGTTTTCCCATCGCCATCGCAATCCACCGTGGGCAACGACTGATTCAATAACTTGTCCCACGTATCGACGCCGCCAACAAACTCACTTCCCTTTTCGCTGATCTTTACCGGCTTTCCATCATCATCAAACGCCGGATGTCCGCAACCCATGATGAGGTCCAGTTTGCTTTCGGAAAGCATTTCCCTGGCAATTTGCGAATAATTATCGCGGTGTTTATTATGCGCCGAAAATCCCGCCGGGGTGGCGTGGCTAAACTCCACGGTGGTAATAACTCCAGTTGCACGACCACTTTCCTGCGCGTATTCGGATGTGTGTTTTGCCCGCTCCGCAGTGGTGGACGTCGCCCCGACAAAACCAATCGCGCCATCGTAAGACTTCTTGCCCGTGGACATGGCCGTTGCCGCCGGAGCGGAGTCCGTATACTTGGCCTTGGACGCGTAGGAAAAATCCGACCAGCATTTGGCAGGATCATAACTCGCGCCATAAGGGAATGTGCTCATGCCCAGATGTACGGGAAACTGCTCAAACGACTGCGTGCCCGTAGTGCCTTTATCATACAGGTTGCCAGCGGCAATATGGTTATAGCCCATACCGTCGCCAATCATGACGATAACATTTTTCGGCCCGGCGGCAAATGCCTGACACGTGGCGATAAGTGCCAACAAAATAAAAATACTTTGGGTGAAACGCGAACGATTTTGCATGATAATGGTGAGTCCTTTTTCAAAAATTTAAACCCATACCCTGCACCTGCAACGAGATAGAATTGCACTGCATCAACAATCATGCAAATTAAAAAT
>DNPO01000163.1 GCA_003501375.1 Candidatus Sumerlaeota bacterium
AAGTAGCCGGTGGTGAGCGAAGCGACCCCCCAGAATCGCCTCCAATACAATCCGACTCTGAAAGGGTCGAACAACCTTGGTTGGTCTCATTTTATCAGAGAAAATGTTTTTCATCAAACGTTACTCCCGCCTCGTGCAGCAAGGCGCGCGATTCTTTATTTTATTCATTATCCCGCATCAATAAATATCGCAGATATACAATCACGACGACTAACATTATCGGCCATGGAGCCCATCCAAACAGCAAGAAAAACAAGAAACTTGGACCTTGGTCATTAACCCAATGCCATTGGTTGTCAGATACCTGCACGAGAAATGGTAGGCAAAATAAAAGCACCTCAACAATCAACACCTTTGTCCCCAGAGATATTCTTCCAACTGCGGAATTCTTTTTCGGCTTACTCATGATCATTCATCCTCAGATATCAAAAGAGGTCTTAATTCCAGAAACATATAACACGTTTTCGCTTTCTCTCCTGCGGTTATCGGCCCCAGATGTCGAGGCGATTTGCGAAGGAGATGCTGTATGAACATAGACTGTGCCCCCCCTTTATAAGAAATTGCAACTACCACTTGTAGAACCCCTACGGGGTTCATATTCTTTTTGATCGGTACCCCCGGGTAGCCTCGTTCCTCGGCAACCCGGGGCTAAGATATGCAACCGCTACGCGGTTGAAAAGCGGCAAAAAAAGTTCTCAAAGCATTTTTGCCTTTCATTTTCACACCCCCACCGCCGCGCCCTCAAGCAGGCGCGTCATCATTTGTGCGGGATCGTGGTCATCGCGAATGCAAGCAAACGCGCCGCCCCGCACGCGCAGCAACCGTTCCATATCCTCGCGCAACTGGTTCAACCGCGCGAGGTAGCCGCTCACCGTTGCCGGGTTCAGTTGAACATCCATATACTGCCCATTTTCAGCATCTTCCAATCGGATGCTCCCACCGGGCGCTGGGGTGTCCTCAAAAGCGCTCAGCACCTGGATGAAAAGGATTCGGTCGGCACCCGAGAACAACCCGATCAGGTCATGCGGGGCAAAAGGAAACAAAAAATCGCTGATGAAAATTTTAATGCCGCCCTGACGAATCAACGGCGACGCCTGCAATAAGGGCAGCGGCGTATCCTGCCGACCGTCCTTTACCGCAAGCAAATGCAGCGGATCGTGGAAGGGCTGGAGATTTTTCCCCAGATGGTACAACCGCGTCTGGCCCTGAAGTTTCCGCCCCAACAACGCAAACAAATACGCCAGTTCCAAACGCCGTTGCCGCTTCTCCTCCGTCACGCTCATTGAGAGCGACGCGTCTACAATGATGTCCACACGCGGACTGATTTCCTCACGATACAGTTTGATGGTAAGGCGATCATTGCGAGCATACGCTCGCCAGTCGATATGCCGCAAATCATCGCCGGGCACATAGTCCTTGCGATCCTGATACTCAATCGAACTGCCCGTGCGCCGTCCGGAAATATCGCCCGCACGCGCAGCAGACTGTCGCTCAGGCAACAGCAAACTATACTGCTGCGCGTAAGCCTCAAAGGCCTTGCGATTGGGGAAGGGGGACGTAGCAACAATCTCTGGCATCAGGCGGGTGTCTCAACGCTTTGTGGTGTGCGGGATCCCGTTACCGACAGCGGTAATTCTCTGTCCTTTTGTGCGGCTTTTTCGCGGCGGTGGCAAAGAACCCAAAGAGACAACATTCCAAGAATTCCCATGAACACATGCAACCCCAGTGAGTTTTTTAGTCCGACTCCATCGTATATTTCCCGCGTTATCAACGCGGATAGGGGGGATGCAACATAGCAAATTAAATAAAAGAGATTCTGTGCCGATTCACTGGCGCGCGAACTGTGCATGATACCATAAAAAATACTAAGAAAGATGCCTGCAACGCTCCACCATACAAACAGTAAGGCCCGTGCATAAACTAAGTTGTGTCGCAATCGACGGAATTGAAACAGGAGAAAACCAGGAAAAACGATATAAAAAGGCATGGCAAAAGCCATCTCAAAGCACTGATTAAATCGCTCTGCTTTATAGTTTAATAAACAGTAAAAATAAAACAAGCACAACCAAACCAACAAGATTGTCCGTAGCGTTCCCCGTGGACTGGCCTCAAACAGGGAAAAAAACTTTCTGCGAAAACTCCCTTTTACCTTTTCCACCCGCCTGCGAGCCATCAGCGGCGTTTCTACGGGTTCATAGAAAAAGATCAGGCCAAGAATCCCGAGACCAAACGCAATAAAATTGATCAACAAGGGCAAGTAAAAATCAACCTTGGATAAAGACAGCAAACTGATGGTCATGGTCAAAGCCAACATCTTAATTGGCGTTTCGCGAGTGTCCGTACTGGGGCTGATAGCGTGGCATGCACTATAAAAAAGCAGCAAAATTGCCTGGACATAAATCACGAGGAAAATGCATATGCCCGCGATCGCTTTCCCGTTCCCTTCTAATAAAAGTTTTAAAATTTCCTCCAGTGGATTTTTTCCATAACGGCTCATATCAAAAAAGAGAAGCAATCCCATCCACGGGAGAAAAACACCTAAAAACACATAGACACTCCCATGCACAATGGTACGGATCATGCGAAGTTTTTCAGCCGCTAACGACAGCAGCAACATGAAGAGGTAAAAAAGCGGAGCGGCAAACATGAAGACCAAAACCGTACCAACAACATCGACAAAATCCAGCCCCCCCAGTAGGTACGAAACAAAAAGAAAAGGCACGATGCAAAAGAAACCAAAAAGGAACTGACCCAACATGGAAGAAATTTTACCCCACACCATTTTTTCCAACGACATCCCACACAGTTCGTACAGTTCGAAGGTCCGATTCTGAAATTCGCGCGAAGTCAGGTTGTAGCCGGTAAATCCGATAATCAAGGTGTACAGCCCCAGCAGCCCCACAAGGAACCCAAAGCACACCGGTCCCCCTTCGCCCTTCTCAGGCGCGGCCAGCGCAATCAACCCACAGATGAGCGTGGAAATAACGAGAATACCCATGAAGAACGGGGGGAAACCGCGCCCACGCAACCATTGCGTAATGTCCTTATAAAACATGGCATTATCGAGCAACATGGAGAGTCGTAAATGTTTCAGATGTGAGAGCATGGTTTAAAATAACCCTTCCGTGATTTGAATAAACGCTTCTTCCATCGTCAGGGCACACGGTTTGAATTCCACCACCAGAAAACCTGCGTTAAGAATTTCCTTCATCAACGCAGGAACCTTGTCGATTTCTTCTGCCAGGGTAAAACTAAGCGTCGCCCCCTCTCCCACAACCACATCGCTAATACCTGCACGTTCAAGCAAGAAACGCTCCAACGCAGCGATCTGATCAGGTTGGTTGAGTTTTACCTGAATGCGGAGTGCCTGTTGCAACCCACGCTGGATATCTTCGAGCGTTCCAAACGTAATCATGTTTCCCTTGTCAATCACCAGCATTCGGTCGCACATCTCGCTGAGTTCTGTGAGAATGTGTGAACTCACAAAAACAGTTTTATCGCGTTCCGCCAGGTTTTTGATGAGGTAGCGCAATTCAATGCGCGCACGCGGGTCCAACCCGGCAGCAGGTTCATCCATGATCATGATCTTGGGATCGTTGATCAGGGCGCGTCCCAGATTGAGCCGTTGCCGCATGCCCTTGGAAAGCGACTCGACCATCTTTTCCTCAATTTGATCGAGTCCGGTAAATTCAAGAATATCGCCGATACGCTGCCTCCTCAGCGGCCCGTCGATTTCGTAAGCCCGGGCATAAAATTCGAGGTAATCGCGTACGGTCATTCCGTGATACGTGCCGTAGTGATCGGGCATGAAACCAATCATCCGGCGGATTTGATACGGGTCTTCAAAAACAGAAATACCGTCCAGGCGAATCTCACCCGCGCTGGGTTCTTCCAGCGTGGCAATCATGCGCATGGTGGTGGTCTTGCCCGCACCATTCGGCCCAACAAAGCCGCAGATTTCACCACGATTGAGGTGAAAAGATAAATTGTTCACGGCTAATGTATTGGGAAAGACTTTAACAAGGTTATCCACTTGAAGCATGGGGGTGTCCTTTAAGAAAAAGTATGAGGGCATACGCCTCATACGATCTATTTTGTTTCGCCAATCGAGCCAATCAAAAGATTACAGGTTTTGCTACCAGCGGAAAAAACAATCCCGGGTTCCGCCGACGCAAGCGGCGCGGAAAGTTGCATCATATACTGCACACGACTGCTGGAAAATGTCGGCGAACAAAACTTTTCCTGATCGCGTAAATACTGGCTCCCCGCCTGATCCAAAAACGCTTTCGCAAATTTCTGACACAGGCTGGGGTCTGCACCCGCAGTTGGAGTATACGAGGTCAAAGTGACCTTTGCTCCAGGTTGGATATCGCGCGCTTCGTAATACTGATCGCCGACCTTGAGCAACAGTTGGGTAATTACTTTTTCAAATCCATTCATCACAGTCAATGCCGCTTCATCCAACACAAGACGCTCCCGTGTTTTGAAGGGCAACACAGTCATGTAGTCAAACGTCGTGTTCGGAACAAACAACCCGTTTTTCAAATGCTGGTCTTGCGAAACATCCATGACAAAGGATCGTTTATTCCCATATCCCCGTGAACGCTCCTCGTCGGGGTGTGGAAAATACAAGGCAGTTTGCGCATTAAAATGAAACCCACGCAAGGGATACAGCCCAGAATAAAACACGTGTTTTGACAGCGTGATCCCGCTATTGGTTGCCTCATCCAACAGGGTCAGGCTGACGCTGTTTCCCGTGCGGGAAAGCCCTTTGGATAAAACAAATTGCGCGGCAATCAGCAAACAAAATAAGATGGAAAGCGACGGCAACGTGTACAATAAAAGGTGAATGCTTTTTTTACGGCGGCAATACAAATAGTTCCCCGGCCCAGCGACGATACAAAAAATGGCCGCAACCACCAGGGCGCTGGTAGTTCCCTGTCCCTTTTTAATGGGATAGGGCATGCCCGCACCTTCATTCACCTTACTCTTCCAGAGGACTTGATTCTTCATCCAGCCGTTCGCGTTTTCTGTCATCTTCTGATGGAGCGGATTTTCCACCTGGCGCTGGAGCGTACCCAACATGAGGGTTTCTTTTTTCGGCTCCGTTGATCCGTACAAGGTCAACCATCCCCCCGTCCGCACCCAGGTAAGCAACGCTTCACGCTCTTCCGGCTTGATACTTTTGAACGTGGATTCGTTCATGAAAACAGCGTTGAACGCAAGGTAGCATGCCCAGTTTTCGGGCAAATCCGTTGTCCCCAATTGCTCTACCACATTGGAAGGTGTCGCTGTAGAAGTTGCAGGACGCACCCCTGGCACGTATTTTGTCGTACTGGCGGGTGGTGTGCTCAAGCCAGCCGAAAAAATTTGCAAGTCGCTTTCGGAAACCCGCGACGCCGTGGGAGAAATGTGCAGGATTTTTTTTTCGTCTGCACGTGCAACTCCATGCCGCTGGGAAATCCCCGCCTCGT
>DNPO01000461.1:0-7484 GCA_003501375.1 Candidatus Sumerlaeota bacterium
GATTAGAGAAAAGCAAGCGTCATGCCGTTTTAATTAACCGACGCTGCATGTGCGTATTATACCTAAATACCTCTCAGAGAAAAGGGAAATAGAGAAAAAACGTAATTACTACCCCCTGGATTTTTTCCCATACCAGCCTTTTCATTTGATTTTTTCACACCTACCTTATAGTGTTGTCGAGCGTATGGTTTTAGGCTAAGACCATCGACTATTTTCTTTCATAAACACATAACTATAAGCCATACACAAAAGATAAGACCATGTATTCTTCCATTCAACGTTTTGTTCGCGTAACCGTGCTGAGTGCCCTTCTTTCCCTTCCCTTCCTCGCCAACGCCGAGCCGTTGCCCAATAGCCCTTTTGAAAAAACGACTTCAACTCAACAGGTGCGAGTCCTGACATATAACGTAAATTGCAACTACCTGCAGGAAACCAGTGCCGATGCTGCGCTGGAGCGCATTCTGCATGCTGTGCAGCCGGATGTGATAGCGTTTCAAGAATTGCCCGAAAGTGCCGCTTCGAATAACCCGGAAGCATTAGCCCGGTTATTGGAAAAGAAGATGAAAGTTATTCAACCCAATACCAAATGGAACGCCTGGGTGGGCAAAACGGACGGAATTAGTCGGAACGCTATTGTGAGTCGCTATCCCCTATCCATGACCATCCGTGAAACAACCCCGCCCTCCAACGAGGTACGTGGCGTGAATGCCGCGTTGGTGCAACTTCCTTCCCAAGCCTTTGATAATACCTCGCTGTACCTCATGAACGTAAATTTCAAAGTGGGCACGTCCGAAGGGCCTCAGGGTGATTTTGCACGAAGACAAAGACATGCGGATGCTGTTGCCAATTGGATACTGGATAGTACCACCCCAGCAAAAATGGGACGCCCAGCCGGCGATAAGATCAATTTAAAAGCACGAACCCCCATCCTGATCGTTGGGGATTATCACTTTACGGATGCTGACCGCGAGGGAAAAGGCCCGTACCATCCGGCTCGTACTCTGTTGCGCGGTGAAATCCTCGATAAAAAAACCTATGGCGAAGGGCGCCTTCCCGACTGGGATGGTTCAACCCTTTCCACTGTTCGCCCTACTCCGCTTTCCCGCACCAGCGAGTCTTTCATGCAAACCCCGGGCCTTGCCGCACATTTCATCTACACCGATTCGGTATTTTCTCCGGTTCGGTGTGTCCAGGTGGATAGTACCCTTCTTTCCTCCACTCAACTCAAGCAAACCAAACTCCAGCAAAACGATACGACCGAAGTATCCAAATATCTCCCCACATTTGCAGATTTTGTTTTAGGCACGAGCATGCCAACAGCTGCGCCTAAGGTAGAAGACGCCCCACAAAAAGAAGGCCACTCGCCATCCATACCGCGCAACCCCCTCATCTTCCACGATACCGATACGGAAACCGGTCCTACCTTGCCCACGGTCAATCCTTAAAAATCTGTTCCTAATTACGCAGCGTCATCAGATGGAAAAAAAAAGTGTGACCCCAGATTGCTAAACGATTTGACCGCTTCTTCCAGAATTTATTTTGGACACGAGTGATAACTATCCTGTAAATCCGGTTTAGCCATGTTCTCTTTTTATTTTTGTTGTTTTCTGTGAGACCGCCTCTTTTCCAAGTTAGATATTTCGTACCAATTTTTATTGGGATATGCTTCAAAACTAAAACGAGAGGGTTGACAGACACCTTTACCGATTGGTACAATCAACCTGATTTTTTTAGCGGCAACGAGCCGCTTGTTCTATTACATACTGTCAAAGCAAGGATGGCATATCGTGAGCGAGATCGTTTTTATTGATGGGAAGTTTTACCCCAAAGAGAAGGCTAAGGTGAGCGTGTTCGATCATTGCCTTCTGTATGGGGATGGCGTTTTTGAAGGAATTCGTCTGTACGATGGTTGCGTTTTTCGTCTTCGTCAGCACATTGAACGCCTGTATTCCTCGGCGAAATATGTCGCCATGGAAATTCCGTTGACTATTGAAGAGATGGAATGGGTGGTGCTTGAAACGTGCCGAAAAAATAAACTTGAGGATGCTTACATTCGCTTGATTGTTACGCGTGGCGAGGGTGATCTTGGTTTGGCACCGTGGCTTTGCCGCATTCCCACCGTCATTTGCATCGCGAGCAAAATCAGCCTGTACCCGGAAGAGGCCTATGCCAATGGGCTGAGCATTATCACAGCCCCCACGCAGCGGATGTCTGTTGCGGCGCTGAATGGTCGTGTGAAGTCCTGCAACTATTTGAACAACATTCTGGCCAAATTGGAGGGCAAGAACGCTGGCGTGTCTGAAGCGCTCATGCTTAACTCCGACGGGTATGTGGTCGAGTGCACTGGTGATAATATTTTTATTGTTAAAGGCAATGCGTTGATTACACCTCCGCAGTACCAGGGGGCGTTGCTTGGTGTTACCCGCGACGCGATCGTGGAGTTGGGTGCGGAACTCGGGTTGGATGTGCGCCAGGAGCCGTTCACGCGCTTTGAGATTTTTGATGCGGATGAATGTTTCATGACCGGTACGGCTGCTGAAGTGGTGGCGGTGGTTAATTTGGATGCGCGTACCATTGCGGATGGGCGTCCCGGACCGGTTACCAAAAAACTCTGCAAACTCTTCCGTGAGCGCGTGTCCAACGATGGTGCCATGTTGTCAACCAAAGCGCCCGCTCCGAAGCGGATCAGTACGATTTGGGCAAAATAAAAGGCGCAACGAAACACCATGTCTTCCGAACCCAAGTGCATGAAGTGCGACAAGCCGGCTACGCACAAGATTACCAAAATTATCAAGGGCAAGGTATACGATATCTTGCTGTGCAATGAGCATGCGCAGCAGTTTAGTCCATGGATCAAGTCCGGGGGGCAGTCGCACCTGATTGAAATCCTGCACCAGATACTCAAGCAGCAGGAAGAAATGCTTACGGAAACCGGCCCGGTTTGTCCCACTTGCGGTTTGACGTGGAGCGCCTATCGTAAGACGTTGCTCTTGGGATGCAGCGATTGCTATGATGCCTTTGCTGATGTGCTGGAAAACGATCTGCGCAAAATGCACGGTGTCCCCAGCCACTTTTTTTCAGAGCATGCAGCAGGAGGGTTGCCGGAATCCTTCCCGGATGCCGCTGCCGCCATCCCTCAGCATCACCCCGACGGGCTGGAGGAAGAACTAATGGACGAGCACGAAGAGCGCGATGTAGAGGAGGAAGCCCTGGAAGAATTATGGGGTGTTGAGAATGGCAAGATACTCCTCTCTGCGGAAAAAATCCGCCGTCGTTTGGAAGAGGCGGTGCGCACGGAGGATTTCGAAACCGCCGCGCGCCTGCGCGACACCATTCGCATGTTCGAATCGCTCCAGCCGACACAGGAGGAAAAATGCCCTCAGTGTCAATCTTCGCTGGTGGTAATGCACGGCCCCAAGGGGTTTTTCCTCGCTTGTCCGCAGTATCCGGCCTGCCCCATAGCCAAACCGTTGGATCATCCTCCGCACCAGCACGGTGCGGGCGAAACTCACTGAGACCGGACGCGCCTCGCATGACTTCGATTTTTGACTTCATTAAATCCAGCGACCGGTGGTTGTATCACGACGGCCCCCTGCACCATTCCATCGTATCCAGCCGAGCGCGTTACGCCCGCAACTTGGCACATTTGCCCTTTGCGCCACGCGCCAAACCGCCTGAACTCCGAGCCGTGCTTGAGAGTGTGGATGCCGCGATTGCCGCGTCGTCCTACTTTCAGGATTTCAAGCGCCTTACTATTTCCGAAGTTCATAGTCTGTACCGCCTGTACCTCAAGGAAAGCCACCTGCTCAGCGCGGAGTTTGAGCACGGGGGCGAAAATCGCGTTCTGTACATCAGTCCCGATTACCGCATTTCCATCATGGTAAATGAGGAAGACCATATCCGCATCCAGTGCTTGGATTGCGGTTTCCAACTTAGTCGAGTTTTGGCGCTGTGCGATGAAGTCGAGGCGCAGTTGGATGCGCAATTAAATTTTGCGCGTTCCGAACGCTTCGGCGTTCTGACCGCCTGCCCGACCAATGCCGGTACGGGCCTGCGCCTTTCCGTTATGCTGCATCTGCCGGGCTTGGTTATTGTCAACAAGATTGACGAAATCCTCGATAGCATCGGGCGGTATGGTCTGACCGTGCGCGGGATTTGGGGCGAAAATTCGGAGAATCTGGGCGATTTGTTCCAGGTGTCGAACGAAGTAACGATGGGCAAGACCCCGGAAGAAATTCGCACGGTGCTCGAAAGCGTGGCGGAGCAGGTGGTGGAGCGCGAGTTGGATGCGCGTGATGCGCTGTTCGATCAAAAGCCCCTGGTGGTGCATGACTTGATTGCGCGTGCATTGGCTGTTTTGCAAAACGCGCAGATTCTTGATTCCGCCGAAGCGCTGGCGCACCTCAGTAAAATGCGGCTTGGCATTGACCGCGGGCACATCCAGGCGCTCACGCACCCGGACCTCAGCCGCTTGATGGTGGAGGTACAGCCCGCGCATTTGCAGTGCAAAGAGGGTGGTCAACTTTCCGCTGAACGGCGTGATACGCTCCGTGCGCGGTTCCTGCGCGATCGCATGAAGGATGTGCGGTTGAACTAATCATACCGTCTGAGAATCGTTTGAAAAAATATTTGAGGCCATATTGCTTTATGCGGTTTAGGTTTGTCGTTCAACCGCGTAGCGGTTGTATATCTTAGCCCGGGGTTGCCGAGGAACGAGGCTACCCCGGGGGGAGTGTCCCAAACCAATGAACCCTGTAAGGGTTCGACAAGGTGTTGTATTTTAACCCAGTGTTAATCCTGCTGGAACTCCTTGTGGAACCCTTACAGGGTTCGTTTATATGATAAAATTTACCCGGGGTAGCCTCGTCCCTCGGCAACCCCGGGCTAAGATATGCAACCGCTACGCGGTTGAAGAGCGTAACGGATAGATGAGCCAAATATATTTGAGGCCATCACAAGCAGGCAGATTGGTGAAGAACGATGGCTGAAAAGTCTATGATAAAATTTTCGGACGGCAAGCGCTTTTCCGTGCTGGGCCCCTCGCTGAATCGGTTGTTTGGCGGTAAGGTGCGGCGCATTGCACTGGATGCTGGCTTTACCTGTCCGGTGCGGGATGGTTCGCGCGGGACCTTGGGATGCCGCTATTGCGATGCGCTGGGCACTCGGGCGCGGTATGTGCAACCGGAGTGTTCGGTGCGGGAGCAACTGGCGCTTGGAATTGCCGGGTGCGTGGAACGCAATTTGGAAGCGCAGCGATTTATCGCCTATTTTCAGGCTTATACCAATACCTATGCTCCGGCGGAGCAATTGCGCTCGATTTACGCGGAAGGACTCAGCGATTCCCGCGTGGTGGGGATGGCCATTGCCACGCGTCCCGACTGTTTACCGGACGATGTGCTGGATGTGCTCGCGGAGTTTAGCCAACGCACGTTCCTGTGGGTGGAAATGGGCTTGCAGTCCTCGCGTAACGAGACGTTGCACGCAATGGGGCGCGGACATTCTGTGGAGGAATTTCAGATGGCTGCGGAGCGTTTGCGCCAGCGTGGCATCCGTTTTTGCTCGCATGTTATCCTCGGATTGCCGGGCGATACCCCCGAGGATTTTTGGGCGGCAGCGCGGATTTTAAACGAGTCGGGCGCATGGGGAGCCAAGATTCATAATTTGTATATCGACCGCGATGCGCCCCTGGCGCGGGAGTGGGAAACGGGGAGCATTTCCCTGATGACGTTGGAGGAGTATGCAGAATCGGTTGCCGAATTTTTAGCGCGACTTTCGCCTGACATTTTAATCCACCGCCTGGCAGGGGAGGCTCCCCGGGGGCGCTTGCTCGCGCCCAAGTGGGCCGGGCACAAGCGGGCGTTTTTGCGACGGCTGGATCAATTGCTCAAAGAGCGTGATTTGTATCAGGGAAAATTTCTTACGGAGTGACTGCATGTCGCATTTTTTGATTTTTTATACTTTTGTTTACGGCGGCATGAACGCCTACATCGTCTGGCGCGTACGCCAGGCATTCCTTAATCGTCGAACTTTTATTTACCCTTTTGCTCTGCTCTGTGGCTGCATGGTGTTCGGCCCCATTCTGGTACGTCTGTTCTGGGGAACCGCTCCGGGGATTGGCATTCACCTCTTTTCTCTCTTTGCCTTCACGTGGGCCGCGTGGATTTTTTGGTTCTTCTGCACTGTTTTTTTGCTCGACGTGTGGAACACCGCACAGACCCGCCTTGGAAAAAATAAATTTATCGTCTCGCCCCGTCGAAAAATAAGCGTTGCCGTGTGCCTAATTTTGGTCGCGTCCTGTTGGGGTATTATCGAGGCACGGCATCTCCATCTGCACACTTATCACATTCAACTGGATCATCTGCCATCCGGAACGCCTCCCATCCGCTTGTTGCAATTCTCCGATCTGCATCTGACGCGATTGATTGGCGAACAGCGGTTAGAACAGATTGTTCAGTTTGCAAAGGACACGCACCCCGACCTCATCGTTAGCACAGGGGATTGTATTGACAATCGCCTCGAAGACTTGACCGATGCCGCGGCAAAATTTGCTGCGCTTCAGCCCCCGCTGGGCAAATACGCTGTTTTTGGCAACCATGAGTTTTACATGACCGCACACGAAAGCCAGCGGTTTCATGAGGCTGCTGGATTTCGCGTTCTGCACGCCGAGTCGGTCAAAGTTAGCGACCATCTACGCATTGCGGGCGTGGACGATCCCGCGGCTCGTTACGCCAGCCTGCCGGGCGATCAGGTCAGTTCCGATGAGGATGCTGCGCTCACGCGTCACCATTATCCGGAGGCCGTTATTTTGCTCAAGCACCGTCCGAACGTGGATTCGGGATCACGTGGGTTGTTTGACCTGCAACTTTCCGGGCACGCGCACGGGGGGCAGATTTTTCCCTTTGGACTTTTCGTGCGCTTGCAATACCACTGGACAAATGGGCTGCATAAACTAAAAGGGAATTGGTTGTATATCAATCAAGGTGCTGGAACTTGGGGACCACCCTTTCGTGTTTTTGCTCCACCTGAGGTCGCGTTGTTTATTCTTGAACCGGCAATTCCAAAAAATTAGCCACGAAATTGCAAAAGACTGAGTTGCACCCAAATCGTTTCATGGTATTATTTATCTCCGTTTGAAAACGGGGAAACTGTGCTATGCCGCCGTTGCGAATCGGGCCACGTGTTTCGCTTTCCCACCCTCTTGCCAAGGGATAGCGCAACCGATGCATCTCTGCAAAAACACCTTAATCCGTACATGCTGTTCGTTCACCGCTTGAAGTTTTGTTAATCATGTAAATTCTGTCTAAAAAAACTGTTTGGAAAGTTCACATGGCATTATCTGACCACTACGACATTATCGTTATCGGTGCGGGACACG
The DNA here is from genome assembly GCA_003501375.1 of Candidatus Sumerlaeota bacterium. Taxonomy (GTDB): domain Bacteria; phylum Sumerlaeota; class Sumerlaeia; order UBA8349; family UBA8349; genus UBA8349. The sequence continues at coordinate 7,376 of DNPO01000461.1, forward strand.
CGGGCGTCGAAGCCGCTACTGCATCTGCGCGCATTGGCACCAATACTCTTCTTCTCACGCTACGGCTCGATGAAATCGCCCGTATGTCCTGCAATCCCGCCATCGGCGG
>DNPO01000461.1:7794-12854 GCA_003501375.1 Candidatus Sumerlaeota bacterium
TCGTGCGCGAGATCGACGCGCTGGGCGGCGTGATGGGCCTCGCCGCCGACGCATGTGGCATCCAATTCCGTATGCTCAACACGGCCAAAGGCCCCGCTGTGCGTGCGCCCCGCTCGCAGGAAGACAAAATCGCCTACCCTCTCTGGATGCGTCGCCACTTGACCGAGCACTATCCCACCCTCACCGTCGCCGAAGGCGAAGCCGTTGAAATCCTCACTGAAAACGGATCGGTTTGCGGCGTTCGCCTCCTCAGCGGCGAAACGTTGCGTTGTCGCGCGGCTATTGTAACGGCAGGCACATTCCTTGACGGTGTTTTGCACATCGGCATGGAAACGCGTCCCGGTGGTCGCTGGGGCAATCCCCCGTCCGTGCAGTTGGCAGAGAATCTCCGCCAGTTGGGGTTGCAAACGCAGTTGCTCAAAACTGGTACCCCACCGCGTCTCTATCGCGAATCCATCCGTTGGGATGATCTGCCCCAGCAAGCGGGCGATGACCCGATCCCGTACTTTTCGTATAGCACGCCGCCTAACGGCCCGGCGGACAGCGTGATTGCAAAATGCGGTCAAGTCTCCTGTGCTATCACGCGCACCAATCCGCGCACGCACGAGATCATCCTCGGAGCGCTTGACCGCTCGCCACTTTACACCGGGCGCATTGTCGGAACTGGTCCGCGTTATTGCCCGTCCATTGAGACAAAACTGGTGCGCTTTGAAGACCGTGACTCACACCAGATTTTCCTCGAGCCAGAAAGCATTCATAATAATCTTATTTACATTAACGGAGTCTCTACCAGCCTCCCCCCCGATGTGCAGGATGAATTTCTTCCCACCATTGAGGGGCTGGAAAAGGTCAAGATTGCCCGCTATGGCTACGCGATTGAATACCTCGCCTTCTCGCCAACGCAAATGCGCCCCACACTGGAAACGCAAGCCGTGCCGGGGCTGTACCTCGCCGGGCAGGTCAACGGTACCACGGGTTACGAGGAAGCGGGGGCGCTTGGCCTCATCGCCGGAGCCAACGCTGCACTTAAGATCAAGAACGAAGCGCCGCTGATTTTCCGTCGCGACGAAGCCTATATCGGCGTGATGATTGACGACCTCATCACCAAGGGAGCGCCCGAACCATACCGATTATTTACCTCCCGCGCCGAGTACCGCTTGCTCCTGCGTCAGGACAACGCTGACCTGCGCCTCACTGCATCCGGACGCGCCGCTGGGTTGGTGGATGATACGCAGTGGCGCGCGTTCGAGCGCTATCACGATCTATTGGAAAGCGAAAGCGAGCGTCTCGACACCACGCGCGTAAGACCGTCCGAACTGGACGTTGCAACGTTGGAGGAAAATGGGGTGGCTGTTTCCACCGACAACGGCATCAGCCTCGATCGACTGCTGGCGCGCACCAACATGACGTATGCGTTGCTGGAGAAGATGGGGTTGGGTAGCGCCACGCTGGAAGCACTTCGCCAGACACCCGAAGACCGTACCTTAGTCGCACGTGTAGTGGAGCAGGTGGAGGCACGCATCAAATACGCGGGCTACATCGACCGCCAAAAAGCGCAGGTCGAACGACATTTGGGACTAGAAACCACCCCCTTCCCAACGGACATCCCGCTGAGTGACGTACCCAGTTTGCGCACCGAAGCCGCGCAAATACTGGCAGAACGTACCCCCGCAACGCTGGGACAGGCCTCGCGATTGCCCGGCGTTAATCCTGCTGATATTACCGCGCTGATGATTTATATGAAGACGCGCGAAAAGAAATAAGGCGTTTTTTCCTCCTCATATCAAGGCTGTGGGGCACTCGTAAATTGAGTTCAGGTTATGCGTTTCCTCCACTTGCCCGCGTAAAAGTTTTCGGATATAGTGAGGCGTTGCGTATTCGCGCGACCCAGATCACATTCAGAAAAGAAATCTTTTGTCATGCCGTTGCCCCTGTCGTCACTCGAACTCCTTGTTTGCTACGCGCTTGTTGCTTCCGCCAGCATCACTTGGCTGGCTATTCAGATCGCTGCACGTGCCAACCTCATCGCACACCCGAACGAACGCAGTTCGCATTCCGTCCCCACGCCGCAAGTAGGCGGCATCGGCATTTGCTTGGCCGCGCTGGCCACCCTCTATTATCTGCCTCAACTCTTCCCATTACGGGAAACCGGGCCTGTACCGCTGCTGTCCGTATTGCGCAAAACGCTCATGGCCGTGATCGCCGGGGGAATGTTTCTGGGCGTGGTGGATGATCGCCTTGCCATCAGCGCCCGCACGAAACTCTTGGGCTTGTTCCTTATCGCCATTCTTCCGCTTTGGGCGTTCCACCTTCCATTGGAAGCCTTCCCGCAACTCATCGCCAAAGCGGCAGGCGGTGAAATTGAATGGGGCACCTTCGGTATTCTCACCCCATCCATTGTTGCACTTGTCTCCGTCATCTGGATTGTTGGTTTTTCCAACGCGTTTAATTTTATGGACGGCGTAAACGGGCAATCCGGGTTTTTCGCGCTCAACGCCTTGTTCTGGTATGGGATCGTCGTTGTGCAGCGGCTCAACGGCGCATTCTTCCCCGATTTGCTCTACGCGCGACTCGGCGAAATGCCGCCCGCGTTCACGCAGGAAACCCTGTACTTCTTCGCCATTCTTGCCGGGGCAATTTTAGGATTTTTGCCATTTAACTTTCCCAAGGCACGCACGTTCATGGGCGATGCGGGCAGTCTGCCGCTGGGCGCATCGTTGGCAGTGATCACGCTGTACTTATCGCAGGGGAACATCACGCAACTGATCGGTTTCTGCCTGCCGCTCAGCATGTACATTTACGATGTCGGCTACACGCTGGTGCGCCGTTCCCGTCGCGGCGAAAACCTGGTCACCGCGCATCGGGAGCGCCTGTACCAGCGCCTGCTGATCGCAACCGGATGGTCGCATGCGCGCTTGCTTGTGTTCCACCTGCCGTTCTATCTCATCACCGGTGCGTCCACGCTGGTATTTTTCTACGATACCCGCTGGGACAACCGCTTTTTCGCGCTGATGATAACTTTTGTCGCGCTGATGGTTTACAACCTGTTAGTGCTGCGGGCAGAAAAAATCCGCGCCGCAGTGCAAGCCTGACGCATCAGTCCCACCAGGACGAACATCTTCGGCAAACATTTTGGACAGCAGCGAACCCAAAAATAGTTCATCCAGAAAATACGGAGGGATTAACAGCCATGTGCATAAACCTGAAACCAATGTTGGTTCTCTTTTTTCTTATTACTGCAATTACTCTCTCAACTGCCGTTGCCAAAGACTTGGAGGAAAAATATTCCGAGACTCTGACCGAAAAACATTACCAAGACTTTCAGGTATTTCTGGATAAACTCGACAAGGGTGATCTGAAAGCGCGCGCAGAGATAATCAAATATTATCAAAAAAACATCCATCCACTGGAAGCGGCATTCTATAGAGAACGTAGCAAAAGAAAAGACCCCGAAGCAAGAAATCCTATCGCTGATAGATGTCGGAAACTTTATCAAGATAGTTACCTTGACTCCTTCAATGCCCAATATACCCGTGCGCAAAAGCAGCGAGATGATGACAGAAAAACCACCCCTTCATTGCCTGTGGTGGTAAACCCCATAGAATTGTTGTTTCAGTTGGATGTACCACCCTCTCAAAGTGTATTCCGGAAGATTGCCGAAATCGACAGAAGAGAAAAGGCACAAGAAGAGGAAGCAGAGAGAATACTTGATTGGGTTGCCAAAAAAGACAAAAAGGAAAGAACAGCGTCACCTAAGCGCCAATTTGAGAGCGCATCGTTTGCCTCCGAACCTTTTGGGGCTTATCTTAAAACCTTGAATCCGGAGGATATTTATTCGGCTACTCTGGCATTGGAACGTTATAAGACCGATTTCAAAGATACCACGGAAACGCAACGCGTTCTAGGCTATCAAAAATTGCGCATTTTTATTGGCGGCATCTACGCCACAACTATGACGAATCTATTTCAGCACAAACTGTACAGTTTGTTAGATGGATCGGATGACCCTTATGGCAAGCAAATAACGCCATTTGAGCAAGAGTGCTTTCTCATGGATGATCATTTTCTTATACATGAGAAAAGAATTCTCGACAAGTACTCATGGCGTCTTACCGGAGGATATGAAGACGTTGCGACCATCGTCAACATCCGTCCTGATTTGTATGTGCGTGCCATCGGTGACATGTTACCCGCCCACTTGCGTGATTATCTAATCGTGGAAGATAAAGAACTGGTATCGCCCATTGAAAGGTGCGATGGATATGTGGATGATGATGTAGAAAAATGTGGACGCCGCGCGCGCGAGTGGGAAGAATATTTGGAACATTATCCTGATAGTGAGTACAAAGAACACGCGATCAACAGATTTAATTTTGCCTGGCGTTGTTTTTTTGTTCGTTTGGCATGGGAGCAACAAACAGATGTGTTGCTCCCGAATATCAAGGCTGCCTATGAAAAATACATAAAAGAAAACGGCAACACACCCAGTGGAAAAAAGGTACAACAAATCTACGAGATTCTGAAATCCAATAATTTCAAATGGGACGAGTCGTTTAAGGAACGATACAAGGCGATCTTAGGCTTTGAACCGTGGGGGCCAAACCACTGAGCCATGCGGACAATATTTTTGATGATGTTTGTTTTTTCATCCCTCATCCCTTAGCCCTTATCCCTCCTATGAGCCAACCCGACCTCTTCGACACCCCCGATCCCACCGACGCCATTCGCCAACGCATGCGCGAACTCGCTACGGAGATTGATCGCCACAACGACCTTTATTATCAAAAGGCCGCGCCGCAAATTTCCGACCGCGAGTACGATCTGCTCATCCACGAATTGCAGGAACTCGAAGCGCGGCATCCCGGTCTGGCCGATCCCAACTCGCCCACCCGACGCGTCGGCGGCAAACCCGCCGACGGCTTCGAGACCGTCCGCCACCCCGTGCCCATGCTGTCCATCGGCAACACGTACTCGCCCGACGAGGTGCGCGAGTTCGATGCCCGCGCCCGGCGCTTTCTTGATAGCCCCGACCCGATCCCGTACATTGTCGAACTCAAGAT
>DNPO01000087.1 GCA_003501375.1 Candidatus Sumerlaeota bacterium
GCGAATGATTACTACCTCAATCTGATCGGTTTTACCCGGGAAGAACTGGAGCAGAAACAAGTAAGTTGGCGAACGATTACGCCTCCCGAATGGCTGCCTGCAGATGAACTGGCGCTACGCGAACTTCAGGAGCGAGGAACCTGCACTCCCTATGAAAAAGAATATGTTCGACGCGATGGAACGCGGGTACCGGTTTTTCTTACCGATGCCCTGTTGCCGGGTACCCCCGAACAAATCATAGCCTTTGCTCTGGACTTGACGGAACGCCACCGAGTGGAAGAAGCTCTCCGGGTAAGTGAAATTCGGTTCCGCACCACGTTTGAACAAGCCGGGGTAGGTGTTGCCGTGCTCACCCCCGACGGACGCTGGTTTCAGGTGAATCAAAAATTGTGTGACATCACTGGCTACTCCGCAGAAGAATTGCTCAAGATGCAGGTGGGAGATATCACGCATCCAGACGATCTTGCCGCCACCCAAGAATGTATGCGCCGCATGCAAAAGGGGGAAATACAATCTTGCACGGTGGAGAAGCGTAATCTGCGAAAAGATGGAAGTTGCGTATGGGTAAGCGTTACGGTGGCGCAGGTGCGCAAAACCACCGGCGAGCAGGATTATTTGATTGCAATGACAGAGGATATTACGGCACGAAAACAAGCCGAGGATGCCCAAGAAAAATTACAACTCCAACTCAGTCAGGCGCAAAAAATGGAATCCGTCGGACGGCTGGCTGGGGGAATCGCGCACGACTTTAACAACATTTTACAGGCACTCATGGGATATGGACGCCTGCTGGTAGATACCCTCCCCCGCAACTCGGAAAGTTACACCTACGCAAAGGAAATCCATACCGGAACGCAACGCGCCGCGACACTCACTCGGCAATTACTTGCCTTTAGTCGCCAACAAGTTTTGGAACAAAAAAGCATCGACATCAACGATCTGGTCCAAAATCTGCTCAAGATGATCGGGCGATTGTTGGGCGAAGACGTGGAGATGATTTTTAAACCATCGGCCAAAAATCTGCATATTTTTGCGGACCCCGGTCAGATGGAGCAAGTGTTAATGAACCTGTGCGTTAATGCGCGCGATGCCATGCCAAACGGCGGGAATTTGGAAATCGAAATCCATGACAAAGTATTGGATTCCTCTTACTGCGCCGTTCACCCCTGGGCAAAACCGGGGGCTTATGCTCTGTTGATCGTGTCAGATACAGGAACCGGAATGGACCCGGCGACGTGCGCACGAATATTCGACCCGTTCTTTACCACTAAAGAATTAGGAAAGGGAACGGGCTTGGGACTTGCCACCGTTTATGGCATTGTCAAACAGCACGACGGATTAATCCATGTGTACAGCGAAATAGGTCAAGGGACAATCTTTAAAGTTTACCTGCCTTTAACAGAAGAAGCGCCTGAGGAGGAAGATATGTTCCTTCCGCAGGAAATACAGGGCGGAACGGAAACCATTTTGCTGGTGGAAGATGATGAAGTATTACGAATGCTGGCTTGTAGAATCTTGGAGCCTGCCGGGTACACCGTCATTGTCGCATCCAACGGAGAAGAAGCGGCGGAACAAATGCGCCCGGCAGAAAAAGAAATACAACTCCTCTTATCAGATGTGTTGCTGCCCAAGGGAAACGGGCAGGAGGTTTTTCAGGTATTCCATCAACAGTACCCCGCAGGACGCGCAATTCTAATGAGCGGGTACGGTTCCACCATTCTCAAGGATGGTTTTTGGGATTCCGCGCAGGGCGCTTTCCTGCAAAAGCCTTTTGGGCCGCAAGACCTGCTGACCAAAATTCGCCAGGTGTTAGATGCACCAGTTCCCGACTCGTAGAACAACAGGCGGGCGTTACTGATAGATACGTCGATCCACCAAAAAACCGCTGGTGCGGGTTTGGGCGTTGAGCATTTTGATCCGTTTTTTCAGTGACGCGGCCAGAACGGATATTTGCTCCAGTGACGATGGCCCTCGCAAATTGTCGCTGCTGATGACGGCCAGACTGAGCGTAACCAGCGCTAACTCTTCCGTTTTCCCCTCACGGTTTTCGGCCCGATAGAATCCGGCTTGCACGTGTTCGGGATGGAAAAGTGCCTTTTTTTGTTCCTCAAATGCCTCACAGACGATTTGCAGGGCATTTTCCGGCAGTACGTTGCGGCTAACCAGTACAAAGTCATCGCCACCAATGTGGCCGCATTTGACCAGATAGGGTTTCAGAGCGGGATGCTCGGAAAGCGTCTGGGCGGTCAGTTTAATCATTCGGTCGCCCTGCGCAAAACCGTACACGTCATTGTACTCCTTGAAGTGGTCGAGATCGGCATACACCACGGTGAAAGGCGGCGTTTCCATTGCGTCGTGCAGCCACTGCTCAATCGCGTGGTTCCCGGGCAGGTTGGTCAGCGGGTTGCGGTCGGTTGCGGTTTGCACCTCGACGTGGATGAACTGGTTCAGCAGCTGCTTCATGGTGATGGAGCCAACGAACTTGCCCATGCTATTGGTCACGATGACCGGATCGTACAAGTCTTCGTGCGAGCGGTTCATGGCGAGGCGCCCCAGGGTGGAGACTTCCATGCGCTCATTGACCGTGAGCGGGTCGGAGGGGCAGAGCATTTCAATGTACTTTTTCTGAATGAGCGAAAAGCCGAATTGCCCGCTGCCTTTGGAGTAGAAGAACTGGCGGGTAATAACACCCTGCGGGAAATCGTCGGATACTACGACAACATGGTCAATTGCGGGGCTGTTCCGAAAGAAGCGGTCGAGTTCTTCGCACGTCATGGTACGCGTGGGGAAGCAGGGCGGACGCAGCGTCATGCTGGCAATGGAGTGCTCGGTCGAAACCAGCGGGCAGTGCAATTGGTCAAAAACGCTCCGCAGAGCGCTTTGCACTTTGCTTTTGAGATTGCGCGGGTCGGGTTCGGGGCGTGCCAAAAAAAATCCTTGGCCATACCGAATGCCCAAGCGCACCAGCGTTTCGAGTTCGTCCAGCGTCTCGATTCCCTCGGCAATCAACTTACTTTCCACGTTGGAAGTGAAGGAAATAACGGAGCGGAGCAGGTGCTGTTTGTACGATTCCGCTTGGATGTTGGAAACAATGGCGCGGTCGAGTTTGACGTACTCTGGCGAGACAGACACCAGTGCCACAAGGCTGCTGTGCCCTGCGCCAAAATCATCCAGTGCAATGCCAAAGCCTTGTGAACGATAGTGTTGCAGGGTTTCGCGGAAGCGTTGGTGGTCGTTGATCGGGGTGGTTTCCGTGATTTCAAACACCAGGCGACGGTGATTGTCGCCAAATTGTTCCTGAAGATGGAATTGCGCGAATTCGGACTGGAAACGCGGGTGGCTAAAGATATGCGGGCTGATGTTAAGAAAGAATTTGCTGCTGGGTAGATCGGGGATGAACCGGGCGATTTTTCTGAACGCGACGGTCAAGCATTCAATTTCCAGTTCCCAACTCAGTCCCCATTCCAGTGCTTTTTGAAAAAGGGCAAGGGGGTTTTGAAAGGGGGCCGGAGCGCGGGATAAAACTTCGTAACCGTAAATCTCGCCGGAAAAAAGATCGACGATCGGCTGAAAATGTGGCTCGATCAACCCTTCGGCAATGATGTGTTCCAGTTCTGCGCGGGCGGCAGGATAGGGCGATGGTGCGCCTGTATCGCCACTCAATGCTCGGAGTCTCCCCGTTCCATCGGTTGCGGAAAAATCAAAATACGCTTTGCTTCCTGTTGCATTTGCGATAGCCATGATGTCAGGCTTTCTCCCCGGGCAAGGGCGTTCCGTTGCCCAATTCCTCTATAGTATAGTATCGGTGAACCGTGCGGAGAATGAAGCTAGGATTTGGTGAGGAATGCAGGAACTGGAGAGTTGCAAAGTAAGAGGAATCCCTTTTAGGGGTGTGGCAGCATGAGGCCGCGCCCTTGGGCGCCGACGAAGCGGTGGATGACGCTGCAGAGGTCTTGGGGGGCATCGTTTTTTCATTGAATCTCCCCGGGGGGCAAGGGTAGATTGTGCATATGGAAACTGTAACCTGGGAAGAAATGATCCGGCACCAGATTGAAGCGCGTGGCGTATGCGATCCAAATATTTTGGATGCCCTGCGTCGGGTGGATCGTGCCCTGTTTACGCCTATCAGTGCGCGTAATGCTGCCTATGAAGATTATCCCTTGCCAATTGGGCACGAGCAGACGATCTCGCAACCATACATTGTGGCGTTTATGACACAACTATTGAATCCGCAGCCGCACCACCGGGTATTGGAGATTGGTACGGGGAGTGGTTACCAGACAGCGATTCTGGCTAATCTGGTAAGCGAGGTGTATACGGTAGAAATAGTGGAGCCATTAGCAGTGCAAGCGCGGAACTTGCTTGAAAACCTGGGTTATGATAGCGTA
>DNPO01000003.1 GCA_003501375.1 Candidatus Sumerlaeota bacterium
CCGCTGTCGCTCGGTATCGAAACGCTCGGCGATGTGTATGACATTCTGATCCCCCGCAACACCACGATCCCAACGCAGAAGAAACGCGTGTACTCCACCGCTTCCGACAATCAGCCCGCCGTGACCATCAAGGTCTACCAGGGCGAGCGGCAGATTGCTTCGGCAAACCGCACCTTGGGCGAGTTCAACCTCGAAGGCATTCCCCCGGCTCCCCGCGGCGTGCCGCAGGTTGAAGTAACGTTCGACATCGACTCCAACGGTATCGTCCACGTGTCCGCACGTGACCTCGGCACCGGCAAAGAGCAGAAGATTCGCATCGAAGCGTCTTCCGGTCTCGACGAGAGCCAGATTGACCAAATGGTGCGCGACGCCAAGGACCACGAATCCGAAGACCGCAAACGTAAAGAAGACGCCACCGCACGCAACCAGGCCGAGTCATTGGTCTACTCGGTGGAGCGTTCTCTGTCTGAATATAAGGATAAATTGGGTGCCGAGGAAGTCGATTCCATCAACACGGCAATCGCGGACTTGAAGAAAGCCCTTGAAAGTAACAACACGGATGAGATAAAAACAAAGACGGAAGACTTGAACAAGGCTTCCCACAAGATTTCCGAGATGCTGTACAAGAACGCGTCCGCCCAGCCGGGTGGCGCGGAAGGACAGCCCGAGGCCGCCGCTGGTGCAGAGCAACCCTCTGCGGGTGCTGCCAAGGACGAGGAAATCGTGGACGCCGAGTTTGAAGTCGAAGACGACAAGAAAAAATAACCCCACGTTTCCCAAGAACGGAATAACCCATGAGTCAGTATATTCAAGACATGATCGACACCAAGCGCGGCAAATACCTGCTGGTAAATGCCCTTGCGCGACGTGTGCGTGCGCTGCAAAGCGGCAGCAAGGTGCTGGTGAATCGTCACAGTGCCAATGCCATTGACATCGCACTCGAAGAGTTCAAACAGGGCAAGGTTTGCATCATCGACAAGGGCATTTCAATTGCCGATGAACTGGCAGGCCTGCCCGATAAGACCTCGCCGAAATAAGTCCGCTGTCGCGGAAATACAACGGTCGCATGAGACAAGAACTGCAAGGACAACAACTTATTGTTGTCCTTGCAGTTCTTTTTTTTGTCTCATGCGATCGTTTGTTTTTGGGGAGTGTTAACCCCAGATAGATCAGCGATACCGGGTAGTGTCCAGAACTTTTCGCACATTTTTTGAGGTATACCCTGTCCGTTAGGGGTGGGGGTGCTGAATCCGGGGGTAGGGACGGCGCAGGATTCAGACTGCTACCGCCAATTCCTGATCTCTCAAGCGTTGCATGTTCAAATAAGGACGACTCCCCCAACGCGTCGGCTTCCGCTTCCAACATCGCCTGAAATGTTTCTAAAAACCTGAAACCGTTGTTTGCATGTGCAACGATTGAACTGTGCTTTAGTGACGAAAGCGGCTTTGAGCCGCCCCACGGCCACGACGTCGTCGGGCGAAAAAGGGCGAGAAGGCACGTGTGACGGGCAATGGCGATCATGTGCGAATGAACGTAACCGGTATGGTTTGTCCGCACACGGGCCAGTCATGTTTTCTGGAACTTTCGCACTCGGACGGCGATGCTTTTCAGGAGTTTCTGAACCATGCGAATGCCGATTTATCCCCCGAACGCCCGCGGCAAATTCTCATCCTGGACAATGCGTCCTGGCACAAACGAAAGAGTTTGGATTGGGGACAATTTGAGGCGTTGTACCTTCCGCCCTACTCGCCGGATTTCAATCCGATTGAGCGGCTGTGGCTGTTGATCAAACCGGAATGGTTTACCGACTTCATCGCGCAAGATCGCCCAGTGCTGATCGCTCGATTGGACGCCGCGTTGCTCTGGGCGATCAATCGCCAGCAACAAACAAACTACTTGTGCCATGCGGACATAAATCCTGAGAGAGGGTATAAGAGGATTTTTTTCCTAAACGCAATCAAAGTGAAATATAACTTTGACAAACTAGTTGCAAATAACGATCAATTCGGTCGTTTCAGGTAGGTCGCTACCATTTGTCAAGGTGTCTTTCACGGAAAATTTCTTATATTATTTATATTTAGCTGTTTAGTTAAACGGAATGGGTATTTGCAACCTTTGATTTTTCCGTTCTATAATTTTTTTCCCATGAAATCAAAAAACGACTTGACTTGTCGTGTATAAGTTGTTTTAATGACGACTCGGTTGATCGTTATTAAGTCAATCGGAAAGGAGGTGCTGGTGATGAGTGCCGATGTTTATGCAGAAATAACCCGGGCCAGTGTGCCAGTGCTCGAGCGGCTGGCTGAAATCTTGGAACGACGGGGCACAGACCCGCAGCAAGAACGCATCCGACAGGCTTACTTTTCGGACATTCCATTTCCAGAAAATGCTCGGGTTCTGGAATCGGGCTGCGGTACCGGAGCCGTGGTGCGGGCGTTGGCCGACTGGCCAGGGGTGGGGGAGGTGGTGGGAACTGATCCTTCAGAATTTTTCCTGAATATTGCTCGGGATTTGGCCAAGTTCCGAGAGAATGTGCGTTTCAATTTGGCAGATGCACGCAATCTCCCTTTTCCAGATGAGACATTTGACGTTGCTGTCTTTCACACCACCCTGTGCCACGTGCCCAGTCCTGAAAAAGCCTTGGAAGAGGCGTGGCGCGTGTTGCGGCCCAATGGAATTTTGGCAGTTTTTGATGCGGATTATTCTTCTACTACGTTGGCGCAGGGGCCGCAAGACCCGCTGCAGGCAGTGGCGGAAGCGGCAATTTCGGTCATTGCTTATGATCCTTATCTGGGACGGCGGCTGGCGCCTTTGGTGCATCAAACTGGTTTCGAGATCACGCAAACGCGCAGTTTTGGTTACTGCGGCGTGGAAGATTCAGACTACATGTTGACGCTGGTGGATCGAGGCGCAGATGCGTTGCTGGATTCAAAGCGTGTGGGGCCTGAACTGGCAGCAGCATTGAAAAATGAAGCGCGACGACGGGTTCAGGCGGGAAACTTTTTTGGCCGGATTTCATATTCCAACATTATTGCGCGAAAAGTGGACTGAGGAGGATCGAAACCATGAGCGAAAAACAGTATTGGGACAGTGCCGTTGAAACACAATCGCGGGAGCAGTTGGAAGCATATCAACTCCAGCAGTTGCGGAAACATTTGGAATGGGCTTACACGCAATCGCCTTATTACAAGGCGTCCTTTGACAAGGCGGGGGTGAAGCCGGAAGATTTGCATACCCTGGACGATCTGCGGCGCTTTCCTTTTGTGA
>DNPO01000310.1 GCA_003501375.1 Candidatus Sumerlaeota bacterium
TCCGGGATCAGTCAATGTTTTCTGGATGTTTGGGTGTATGATGTCTAAAAACGATGAAAGGTGATTTAAAAGTAAATGCTTGTCACGGATGAGAAATTAATACATAGGGATTTGGCGCATGAGGTTGTGTGCAAAATATTTGACAGTTTGCCGAAAAAGCAAGAGAACAATACGGATTACCTTCGCTTTCCTAACATCACGCCTCCGGAAAGTAAAATCCGTAAGGCCTTTATGAGTCCCATCAGGTTCCTTGCTGGCGGTTGGCGGAAGAGGCTGAGCACGGTGTCTGTCCCGGCAGTCGAGACCTCTGGTAAAATTGAGGAGGATGGGGTGACTGTTTTACCGCAGCATTTGCCCCTGAAACGTTATTCGACCAAGGTTCGGAAGTACGCATCGCGGTTTATCTCTCTTTTACCCATGATGGAAGATTATCAAAAAGCGTTTGATATATTGACGGATGAGTGTTCAAAAGATTGGATGGTGGAGTTGTTGGCCTACCGCGTGTTGGGAGGAAAACGAGTTAAATTATCTGCCAATACCGAAGAGTTTTGGGAAGCACGTCGTAAGGCAGACCAATTAAAAGTGCAAGAAAATGTGTGTGATTGTGGACGTCTTGGGATGGGCCATGTATTTGACTTGACCCCGGTAGGGATTCCCATACGCGTGTGGTCGCATCCCATCTATATTTCCGTAATGGTTCAAGGAAATTTGTATCGCTTGAAGCGCGGCAAGATTTTTTGCGGAGTAGAACCTGGCGATGTCGTTTTAGACGCGGGCGCTTGTTGGGGGGAAACCGCGCTGATGTTTGCTTCTCAGGCGAAAGAGGGGGGAAGGGTCTATTCGTTTGAGTTTGACTCTGCGAACCTAAAAATATTCAAACAGAACCTGTCCATGAATCCGGAGTTATCGGGCCAAGTGCAGATTGTTCCCGCTGCGGTTTGGTCATCATCTGGCGAGAAAATCGAATTCGATAGCAAGGGAGCCAGTACCTCCCTGACAAACGAAGTCGGAGGGGAAAACTCAGTAACGACGATTTGCATTGATGATTTTGTGCGCGAGCAGGGTTTGGAACGAGTCAATTTTATCAAGATGGATATAGAAGGCGCTGAGTTGCAAGCGCTGGAAGGGGCAATAGAGACGATCCGACGTTTCCGTCCGAAAATGGCGCTTTGCCTTTATCACAAGCCTGAAGACTTTTACACCATCCCTCTCTGGTTGCACAACTTAAACTTGGGTTATCGTTTTTCTGTCGATCACAATACGATCCATGCTGAAGAAACTGTTCTGTATGCCCAAGTGTAGTAGATATACCGGGCAAAATTAGGAAATCGAGGCAGAATGTTAATCAAAGGCTTATGGTCTTGCTTAATGTTCTGCCTTTTTTCTGTTTTTGCTGAGGAACAATAACAAAATTATTTTTCTGCAAAGCGCACGGACTTCTGGAATTTCAATTTGTCAAATGCGCCCAGGAAGGATTCGTTTAGGTTCACTTTGTAACGCGCGTGAGGAACAATGAGTACCTCACCGTTTTCCACGGTTTGTACGCGCAGGCGCACTGGGATGTTTCCTGCGTAATCGCGCATCAAGCCGCGCAACTTTTCCAGGTTGGCCATTTCGAGCGATTCCCACGGCAGTAAAATGTCCAGAAAGCGTGTTTTGGTTCGACGCAAATCTTCCAATCGCTGTGCCTTGTCCGCCAGTATTTTTGCCTGCGCATCGTCCACCCGCTTTTGCGCCTTGCCTTCGACGAAGAGCATGCTGTCTACCATGATGATATCGCGGCTTTGCTCGTAGGTGCGTGGAAAGAAGACGATTTCCACCTTACCTTCCAAGTCCTCCAACTCGACGAATGCCATCAGGTCGCCGTTTTTGGTGGTGATTTCTTTTTTTGCCGTGACGAGACCTAACAAGGCCGTTTGTGTCCCATCTTCAATCTCGGCTAACCCGCTGGATGTTACCTTGCCAAAGGAGCGAAAGTCGATGCGGAAGCGGTCAAGTGGGTGGCCTGACAAAAACATACCGGCAAGTTCTTTTTCTTTCGCGAAACGTTCGCGATCCGGCCAGTCTGGAATGTCGCGGAGTTGCAGGCCGGTTGCGGCTTCCGACGTGTCGGTTGCTTCGAGCAAATCAAACAACGACGTTTGTCCGCTGGCCTTCATCGAGCGTTTTGACGCGCCCATTTCCAGCGCATCCTTCAGCACGTCCAACAATTGCGGACGGGTGCCGCAGTCCAGACTGTCAAACGCACCGCATGTGATGAGGCATTCCAGTGCGCGCCCATTGACGCAGGTCTGGTCGATGCGTTCGCAGAAATCGGTGAAACTGGTGTACGGGCCGTCCTTGTCGCGCATCTGGATAATGTGCTCGACGCAGCCCTGCCCGACATTCTTGATTGCCGCCAAACCAAATCGGATGTTGCCCTCCACCACGGAGAAGAACATTTGCGACCTGTTGATGTCGGGTTGCATGACCTCCAGCCCCATATCGCGCGCGACGCTGATGTACGGGCCGAGTTTGTCACTTGCGCCCGTGCGGATTTCACTGGTGAGCAGGGAAGCCATAAATTCTGCCGGATAGTGCGCTTTCAGGTACGCAGTACGGTACGTGAGCACGGCATAGGATGCGGCGTGCGCTTTGTTAAAGCCGTACTGCGCAAACTGCTCGATCATGTCGAAGACGTCTTTGGCTACCTTGGGGTCAACGCCTTTTTTTTCCGCGCCTGCCACGAAGTCTTTGCCGTATTTTTCCATGTCCGATTTTTTCTTTTTGGACATGGCGCGGCGCAGCAAGTCGGCAGCACCCAAACTGAATCCGGCCAGAACTTGCGCCGTTTGCATCACCTGCTCCTGATAAATCATCAGGCCGTAGGTTTCCTTGAGTGGCTCTTCCAGCGAGGGATGCGGATAAATCGTCTCCTCGCGCTTGTGCTTGCGATTGATGTACGTTTCCAGGAACTGCATCGGGCCGGGCCGATATGCTGCAATCAGCACCGTAATTTCTTCCAGGTCCAACGGGCGGGCCTTGCGGAGCAGGTCGCGCATTCCAGACGATTCCACTTGGAATACGCCGAAGCCGTCGCCTCGCTGGAGTAATTCGTATGTTTTCGGGTCGTCAAAACCAACCTCGTCCCAATCGATGGAAATGTTGTGCAACTTTTTGACCATGTCCACGCAGTCCTGCAACATGGTGAGAGTTTTCAACCCGAGGAAGTCCACCTTGAGCAGGCCGACCTCCTCCACCTCGATCATGTTGTACTGCGTAACCACGTCTTCCTTACCTGCTTGTTTGTAAAGCGGCAACGCTTCGATCAGTGGCTTGCGGCATACCACCACGCCTGCTGCATGGACGCCTGGCTGGCGTACGGTACCCTCAATCTTGCGCGCAGCATCCAGGATATCGGTTACTTGGTGGTCGAGTTCGTAGGCTTCTTTGAGTTCCGGGCTGTCCTTCAGGGCGGACTCGATACTGACTTTTGGCCCTTCGGGAATCATCTTCGCAATCCGGTCAACCATGTTGAGCGGGATGGATTTCACGCGGCCCACGTCGCGCACTGCCGCCTTGGCCTTCATGGTGTTGAAGGTTATGATTTGCGCCACGTTGTCCGAACCGTACTTGTTACGGACGTATTCGATCACTTCCTGACGGCGCACCTGGCAAAGGTCGATATCAAAGTCCGGCATGCTGACGCGTTCCGGGTTGAGGAAACGCTCAAAGAACAACTTGCGGGCAATGGGGTCAAGTTCTGTAATAGCAAGCGCGTACGCGACGATACTTCCCGCACCGGAACCGCGACATCCGACTGGAATATTGTTGCGTCGGGCAAAGTTCACAAAGTCCCACACCACGAGGAAGTAGGATACGAAACCCATTTGCGTGATGATGCCAAATTCGTAATCAAAGCGTTCCTGAATGGCGGGCGTGATGTCGCCATAGTGGCGTTTGAGACCGGCAATGGAGAGGTCGCGCAAAAAGTCGGTGGGAGACTGCCCGTTTTCTGTGATGTATTCCGGGATCAGGTCTTTTTGCTTGAGTTTGATCTCCGAATGGCACATTTCCGAAATGCGGACGGTGTTCTCAATCGCACCCTCAACATGGCCAAAGATGGCGGCCATTTCTTCCGGCGATTTCAGGTAATAATCCTCGCCGTCAAAGTGAAAACGGCCCTCGACATTTTCGGATTTGTTGGTGCCAATCGCGATCAAAATATTTTGCGTCTTGGCATCTTCGCGACGCAGATAGTGCGAGTCATTTGTTGCCACCATCGGCAAGTTCATCTTGCGTGCAAGTGCGATGAGTTCCGGCAGCACGATTTTTTGATCGGGCAGGCCGTGATCCATCAGTTCCACGTAAAAATTGTCCGGTCCCATGATCTGGGCAAAATCATCAGCCGTCTGGTAGGCATCTTTCGGACGCTTGTCCAGGAAGGGGCGGCACAAAATACCGCCCGTACAGGCGGACATGGCAATGAGGCCTTCGTGGTGCGCAGCGAGCATTTCCTTATCGATGCGGGGTTTGTAGTAAAAACCTTCGAGGAAGCCCTTGGACACCAGGTGGCATAGATTCAGATAGCCGGTATAGTCCTTGGCCAGCAGCACCAAGTGGTTCTGTATCTTGGCCTGGTTGGACGTTCTGTCTTTGTGATTGCTGGGTGAAACATAGACTTCACAACCGATAATCGGTCGGACGCCGCTGGCATTGGCTTCCTTAAAAAAATTCAGCGAGCCGAACATATTGCCGTGGTCAGTCAGGGCAATGGAGTCCATGCCGAGTTCTTTGACGCGGTTGAACAGCGGCTTGAAGTGGCTGACGCCGTCGAGGAGGCTGTATTGACTGTGGACGTGGAGGTGGACGAAGGGGGGCGGAGTACTCATGACTCTATGCTATCCAAAGCGCGCGAAAAATTCCAGATGGAAAAATAGGAATTTGGAAAATCAAACTTGGGTGCATGGTTTTGCCAAAAAATGCTTTACAAACCTGTCGCAGGCGGGTAGGTTTGGACACTGGCGCTGTTGCACTTGACCGCGCCGTATCTTAGAGATGCCACAACCGGAGGGCTGCAAAATGGCGAAAGTTTATCATGAAAAAGATGTGAAGACTAATCTTCTGAAGAAAAAAACCGTTGCAATTATTGGTTTCGGCAACCAGGGCGCTGCCCAGGCCCAGAACCTGCGTGATAACGGAATCAATGTGGTTGTCGGCCAGCGCGAAGGCTCGGCCAGTTACAAAAACGCGGTCAAGTGCGGTTTCAAACCCGTCTCTGCCGCTGAAGCCGCCAAGAAGGCTGATGTTATCCATATCCTTCTCCCGGACGAGTTGCAGGCGTCGGTTTACAAGAACGACATTCTGCCTCACCTGAAAAAAGGCAAGGCGCTTGTTTTCTCTCACGGCTACAATATCCACTACGGCATGATCCAGCCCCCGGCTGACGTGGACGTGTGGATGGTTGCTCCCAAAGGTCCGGGCCACTTGGTTCGTCGTCAGTTCGAAGAGGGCAGCGCTGTTCCCGCTCTTATCGCCGTGTATCAGGATGCCACCGGCAAAGCATTTGACCTTGCTCTGGAACACGCCCGTGGATTGGGCGCGACCCGTGC
>DNPO01000094.1:0-397 GCA_003501375.1 Candidatus Sumerlaeota bacterium
CAAAATTTATTTTGGACAAGAGTGGAACCAGTTGGTAAAAAATGAGGCGCCATATGTAATACCCCAGACAAGGGGACGGGCCATCATTTCCCACAAAACCACCTTTCCATTGAAACCAACGTTGTTTGTTTTCGCAATAACATCCGGTGGGTCGGCTTGACGTCCCTGAAAACAAAACAGATGTGTGACTCAACACACCGCACTCCAAAGTGTCCATTTCACGACGTTGAAACTCGCTCGGAACAACATCAAGATGCACCCGTACTTTCGCGGGCTGCAAAAAAGTTAAATTTTAGGGTTGATTTTGAAAAGGGATTTGCATAGAATCCTCTTCCTGTAGCGCCTTGCGCCGAAGTGGCGGAATGGCAGACGCGCATGGTTCAGGACCATGTGGGGG